>PXDP01000042.1 GCA_003565035.1 PVC group bacterium
CCCAGACGAGTTCCGAGGATTCGGTGAGAATTTCCCGCAGGCGGTGTTTGAAAAATGCGGTGTATTCTGTGGAGGAAGGCGGATGTGAGGTTGACATGGGTCTCGTTGACATGGGTCTCAAGGGTGGTGTGTGTTGTTCACGGACTGTATACCGTCAATACGGTGAGTAAAATGTTAAAATCAGCATTGCTCTGTAGAAAGGAGTCCTGTAGTATTTATGGGTGTTGATGTTACTTTGGAATGGAGGCCTTTCGTGAATCACTTGCGAATACAGCAAAACTATGTCGGAATTCTTGCGCTGATTTTATTGGGGATGGTGTCGGGCTGCGATTTCCGGCGGGGTGAGACGGGCCGTGGCGTGGACGGAGCGGCTGAGGAGGGGCGGGTGATTCGGATGCTTTTGGTTGGGGATCCCTTTGCAATGGCGATTGCCCGGAGCCGCGCGGAAATCGAAGAGCATCTGGGGGTCCCGGTGGAGTTGGAGATCGTCGGATACAATGATGGTCGGCGTCTGACGCTGTTGAATGCCCGGGATGCGGTTTCGCGCTTTGATTTGGTGGCCTTTGATGTGGTCTGGCTGGGGGAATATCACGTCAAGGGTGTGTTGCAGGATCTTTCGGGACATCTGTCTTTATCCCGTGAGGATTTTTTGGAAAATGCGTTTGCGGCATCAGAGATGGCGGGGGCCTTGTATGGGTTGCCGATTCAGCCTCATGCGGAGCTGCTCTGGGTGCGGCGGGATTTGCTGGAGGCTTCCGGGATGCCTCCTCCGGTGACCACAGCGGATTTGCTTGCGGTTGCCGAGAAAATGCACGATCCGGCCCGTCAACGGTTCGGGGTGGCCTGGAATGCGCAGCGGGGGCAGCCCCTGGGGCAGACCATGGCTCATTTTTTTGCGGCCTTCGGAGCCAGCCTGCTGGATGAGGAGGGGCAGCCGGCCTTTCATTCCGAGGCGGGCCTGGAGGCGGCGCGTTTTGCCCAGAGGTTGATTGCGTTCTCTCCGCCGGATATTTACAGCATGGCCTGGGATCAGCGGACCAGCCGGTTTGCTTCAGGACAGGTGGCCATGACGTATGGCTGGGGAGCCCGGGCCTATATGGCGGAGGAAGACCCTTATTCTGCGGTTCAGGGGAATGTGGCGTACCTGCCGGCACCGCATGCCCCGGGCGGGGAGCCGGTGACTCCGTTGGGTGTCTGGGCTCTGGGGGTCCCTGCCAATGTGGCCTCGGTTCGGCACTCGGTGCAGGCCTTAGAGATGCTTTTTCGTTCAGATCTTCAGGAAAAGCTTGTGCACCGCGGAAACGCCTCTCCGGGATTGCGGGTTATGGTTACCCATCCTGATTTACAGAAGCGCTTTCCGGTTCTTACAACCCTGAGCCGTCTGGATGACGCTGGTCAGCTCAGGGTCGAAATTCGTCCCAGGGTTCCCGAATGGGACGCGCTGTGTGAGATTCTGGGCACGGAGTTTCATGATATGCTTTTGGGTAAACGCAGTGCCGAAGAGGCCTTGGCGAGGGCGCATGAAGCGGCCGCTCTGTTGATGAACCGCGAAGCGGAGCGTGTTGAGCCATGAATATGAATCCGGAGGAGGAAACACCTCAACATCCCCGCAGAGGGCTTATTCCGCATCGTCTGCATGCCCGCCTGATCGTTTTCTTTTTAGTGGTGCTGCTGATTCCGGGGGTTCTGGTCCCGATTTTCAGTCTCAGTCATTTGCGGATGGTGTTTCTGGATGCCAAAATCGAGGAGAGTCTGTTGACGGTGCGGCAGCATACGCGCTTGCTGGAAGGCCAGCTGGAAATGCGGTCGGTGGAGTTGTTGATGGTGAGCCAGATGTCAGAATCCCGCCGGTTTTTCAACGCGGCGGATGCGGAGACCCGGCAACAGGAAAAACGGTTTTTAATTCAGGCGCTGCAGTCTTATTTACTCAAACGTTCTGATGTCGTGCAGGCCATCAAAGTGCTTGATACGCAGGGGGTGCAGCAGGTAGTGGTCCGCAGGGATCTGGAGGTGGATATCACGAAGCTTAACCGCTCAAAAGAGAGTTTTTACAGCGGAGCCATGAACGTTTCCGCAATTCGTGGCCAGCAAATCCCGGTGTATGTGTCTCATCCGACGCCCGAGGGTCCGGTGTATTATTCATCGCTGGTGCTGGACGATACCGGAGTGATCGCCGGAGTCCTGGTGCTGGAAGTGTCGCTCGCTTCACTGATGGATACGCTGCTGGAAAGCACGCCGGGAAATTTGTGCCAGATGTTTGATGCGCAGGGCCGCCCGCTGATGCAGCGTTTCACGGCGGAAGGAACGGAGTTGGACTGCAAACTCAAGGGCGTTTTAACGCCTGAAGATCTGCGGTATTTGCTGGAACGTCCTTTGGGGGTTCTTTGGCAGATCAGTCAAACCGCCGACCATATGTATTTGTTTTCCCGCGCCCGTCCGAGAGGGCAAAGCGCGATTCAGTGGACGGTGGTCTACGAAATTCCTTTGAAGCCGATTCTGGTGCCCTTTCAGCAGGCGGCGGGGATTGTGGGAGGATTGACGCTCCTTTCCGTTGCCGTGGGGGTGGTGATTGCGCTTGGCTTTTCGCGACAAATTTCCAGACCGCTATCGCAACTGGCGACCGCAGCTAACGATTTGTGCCAGGGGTACTGGGATACTCTGCTGCCGGAGACGAAATATCAGGACGAGGTTCGGGAACTGACCGGGGCTTTCGGGACGATGTGCCGGCAGCTCAAACTTGCGCATGAGGATCTTCTGAAAAAAGTGGAGGATCTTGACACCTCCGAAAAACGGCAGATCGAAGAGAAGGAACGGCTGGTGGTGACACTGCGAAGTATTGGCGAGGCGGTGCTGGCGGCGGATCTTTCCGGCCGGGTGGATATTGCAAATACGAAAGCCGCAGAGCTGTTTGGCACGACGGCTGAGGCGATTACCGGGCGGTCGGTGACGGAGTTTTTATCGCTGTACAATCAAACCCTGGGTGAACCGATGGGCGATCCGGTGGAACTTGTGAAAAACGCCGGAGAAAAAGTGCCCCTTGGACATCATGAGCTGCTGCTCATGCGCAAAGGAAAAGAACCGCTGCAGGTGGAGGTGGCGTTAAGTCCGATCCGGGATGAAAAAAGCCGTATATTCGGTGTGGTGATTGTGATCCGGGATGTGACTGCGTACCGGAAAATGCTGCTCGAACGCAACCGGGTGGAGAAATTACAGTCCCTGGGTGTATTGGCCGGCGGAATCGCGCATGATTTCAATAATCTGATTTCCGTTGTAATGGGGGATTTGTCTTTGCTGACCGAGCAGAGCGTTTCTTTAGAGGAGGCCCGGCGGATTGCCGGACACGCCCTGCAGGCCACGGAGCGGGCGAGGAACCTGACCGGGCAGCTTTTGACCTTCTCAAAAGGCGGGGCACCCATCCGCAAGACGGCCTCCCTGCGGGATTTGCTGACCGAGACGGCGGATTTCGCTCTGCATGGAACAAAGTGCACCTGCGAAGTCAAAGTGCAGCCCCGGCTATGGCTGGCGAGTATTGATCCGGAACAGATTCATCAGGTTTTTCATAATTTGACCATCAATGCCGTGCAGTCGATGCCGCATGGGGGGACACTGGAAATTGTGCTGGAGAATGTTGAGCTGGCCGATCAGCAATGCCCCCCGCTTCCGGAAGGAAAGTATATCCGGGTCCAGGTGAAGGATGAAGGGGAGGGGATATCCAATGAGGATTTACCCAGTATTTTTGATCCCTATTTTACCACCAAAGCCACCGGGCACGGACTGGGTCTGAGTACGGTCTACAGTATTGTGCAGGCGCACGGCGGGCTGGTGCAGGTGAAATCTGACAGCACCGGTACGACCTTCACCGTTTATCTGCCGGCCAGCCCGGAGGGATCGGTTACACCGGTTTCCCCGCCCAGGCAGAGTGCCTCCCCCCTGCCGAAAATGCGTATTCTGGTGCTGGACGATGATCCCGCCATCCGAATGACCAGCTCCCGGCTGCTCAAGCACATCGGACATGAGGTGGTTCCCGTGGCCTGCGGAAAGGAGGCTGTGCGTTTGTATCAGGAGGCCCTTGATGCGAAGCAACCCTTTGAGTTGGTAATTCTGGATCTGACACTGCCTGGCGGCAAGAGCGGTGCGGCGGTACTGGAGGATCTCAAAGAGATGGATCCGGAGGTAGTGGCAATCGTGTCCAGCGGGTATTCACAGGATCCGGTCATGGCGCACTTCAGCGAGTATGGATTCCAGGGAATGATTCAAAAACCTTATACACTTCGCGAACTTCAGGCCTGTCTGGACCGCGTAATGGCAAAGGATTAGGATTCCTGCTTTTTTAGGTCTTCCTGTACTTTTTCTTTAAGCTTTAAAAGGTGTGCGACGGCTTCGTTTCGGGTGGAAAAGAGGGGGCAGCCGGTGGCCTGCAGGCGGGACAGGGGCTGGTTTCCGCCGGGGATAATCCAGCAGTGCATCCCGAGTTCGGCTGCGACCTCGGCATCGTGGGCGGTATCGCCGATCAGCAGCGTATGGGCGGGGTCAAGGCCCAGCGCGTCCAGGGCCCGTCTTCCCTGCGGGACTTTGCCGGCGGCATAATGATCGTCGTGACCGTGGAGGTCGTGGAAGAAGTCGCGCAGGCCGTGCTCGGTGACAAGGGTGATCAGGGTGTCGTGCTGATACGCGGAGAGAATGCTTTGGTGAAGACTGGCGGCATCCAGGGATTCCAGGGCGGCGCGCGCATCGTCATACAACCGGGCTTCGCGACGGCGGGATTCGTAGCCGCGAATGAATTCCATGCCGAGAATCTCAAAGGATTCGCGGGTAAAATCAAACCCGATGCGTTCGTAATAGCGCTGGACGGGAAAATCGAAAATTTCCTGATAGTGGGATTCGCTCATTTCGGGCATGGCCCGGGCGCGGAGCATGGCGTTCATGACATCGCGGCACAGCCAGGCATCGTCGAGGAGGGTGCCGTTCCAGTCCCAGAAGACGTGAGCGATGGAGTGGGGTGGTGGGGTGTGTGTTTTGTTAACCACGGATTTATTCAGGGGGATAGGGGCTGTGAGGCAGGGAGGGAGAACTTAACCACCGATAACACCGATATACACCGATGGGCTGTGAGGCACGAAGTGCTTTGGAGTGCGCGTAGCGAGTGCAACGAAGCTACCGCTTTGCAGCGTGGTAAGGGGGGCAGAAGAGACACCACTGAGAACACTGATGGTCTTTGGGGCAAGGGTGGAGGAGAAAGATGGGGTTTGGGGCACGGGACAAACTAAACAATGACAGACGGAGAGGTAAAGCGTTTTCTTAGAGAGGTGGAGGAAAAGGGCGCATTCCGGAATGGGTGTTAGGGAAAAGAATGATGGGTATGGTTGAGGGCAGGGGGAAGGGGAAAGGGTCGTCAGAATAATGGTCGTCAGAATAATGGTCGTTAGAATAATGGTCGAATAATTACAAAAAATTATAAATTTTAGGGTTGAAGTTTGTTTGGTCATTAGTTACCCAGAATATAGTATCATCCCGCCAGTTTTTTGGGTCAACCGTATTGGCGATGAATGTCAATAGCTGATATAGAAAATCTCAATTACAGGCTTGTTGGTGGAGTTTCAATTGAGTCGAGCCAAGGGCAAAGTGGACTTGCGTTTGAAATTCAATAACTAACGGCGAAAAATGACTTCCTATCTTAAATATACTTATGTAATCTTGATTCTTCAATCGTTATCTCTTCCGGCTGCTAATGATGAAAGTGGTTATCCTTGGAAATTTATGGGGATTTATGTTTCAGAAGAGGGTTGGGAAAGCCATGTCGAAATTTCTGGTTCTATGAATGTGGATGAAAATTTGGGAAAATATGACTTTCATTTTAATGGGTTTGATAAGTATATATTTCCTCAATCCGCTGTAAGACTAACGCCTGTTCTACCGAAAGTAAGTTATCATTATACAAATGGTTCGTGGAAACTTGAGGTTGTTGGTTCTGACTTTTCAACAGAACAATTAGGGTACATTACTGAGATAACTAGAAATTTACTTCAGCCTGTTGTATTAAAACATTTTTCAAAAGATAATGATTTAAACATACACTCATTGTACTTTGATTCCGACAGAGTTTCGCCTAATGAGTACAAAATCCGTCTGAATCGACGGTCGGCTGAATGGGCCGCTTACCTTTGGCCTGAAGAGCCTGAAGGTGCGATACATAAGGTTTGGTGGTTTTATCGGCGTGAAGGAAATGCAATATCTTTACTGAGGCTGAGAAGGATTTCAAAAAATCATCAAGCCGAAGAAGAAATGTTCAAAGAATTTTTAAAGGATTTATTTGTTGAGTTTACCGCTGAAGGCGACATTCCAAAGACTGTAAAACAATATAAAGCGACTGTTACTGTATCTGTTATTAATATCAATATTGAATAAATGGCTTGTTCTCCTCGGGGCTGCGGTGCTTACGGGATTGTACTTTGCTCATGATGAGGGTTCCTTCTGATACCCCCTTCATACCTTATCCTTTGATTTCTGTCGGGACTTTCCGCTTGAGTCGTAACAAGATGAAGGATTATCTGCTTTCCCAAATAAAACTATATTTAAGTTTAATAATATTGATATTCCTTTGGATTCACAGTCAGTACGGGTGAATTCCCTTGTAGCCGATGGAGTTAATTTTGATTTAGATGATACTAATTCCTGTCATTATGATAACACCGATATACACCGATGGGCTGTGAGGCAGGGAGGGAGAACTTAACCACCGATAACACCGATATACACCGATGGGCTGTGAGGCAAGGGTGGGTCAGTTCGTTTCCTGCATGGAGAGGCAGTGGACGGCACCGCCTTCCCAGATGATGTCGGTGCAGTCGACGGGGAGGATTTTGCGGTCGGGGAAGAGTTCATGGAGGAGGTGGAGGGCGTCTTCGTCGCGGCCGGCCTGCCGGTAGGCGGGGATGAGGACGGCTTGGTTGAGAATGAGGAAATTGGCGTAGGTGGCGGGGAGGACCTCCTCGTCCCAGCCGTCGGGCACGATGGTGCGGGGGTGGGGCAGGGCAACGACCTCAAAGCGCTCGGACAGGCGGTCGAAATTATCGCGGAGAACGGGGTAGTCGGGGTCGTTTTCCTCCGGAAGCACGGAAACAACCGTGCTGTCATTGACGAAGCGGCTGAGGGTGTCGATGTGTCCGTCGGTATCGTCGGCGGCCATGCCGGAGGGGAGCCAGATGACTTCGGTGGCCCCGAGATATTGCCGGAATACGGCCTCGGCATCGGCTTGGGTGAGCCCGGGATTGCGGTTGGGATTGAGCCAGACGCTTTCGGTGGTGAGCATGACCCCCTGGCGGTTGATCTCAATGGCCCCGCCTTCTCCGAAGATCGGGAGGCGGTGACAGGGCAGGCCGCGGAGGTCGGCCACGCGTTTGGGGATGGCGTCGTCATCGTCCCAGGGCGGGAACTTTCCGCCCCAGGCATTGTAGGGGAAATCGAGAACGGCGGGGCTGCCCTCGGCGGTTTTGACGAAGAGGGGGCCGTGGTCGCGGCACCAGGCGTCGTTACTGGGCCAGTCGTGAAAGGTAATGCAGGCCAGGTCGGCCTTGGCCCGGT
This sequence comes from PVC group bacterium, assembly GCA_003565035.1. GTDB lineage: Bacteria > Verrucomicrobiota > Kiritimatiellia > SS1-B-03-39 > UBA6053 > PXAS01. Next base: position 7,582 of record PXDP01000042.1, read on the forward strand.
TGAGCAGGCGTTTGGCTTTGGCCTGCCAGGCGGCGCGGCAGATCAGCTCCACCGGCTGGAAATGGCTGATGGCGGCGGCGAAGGCGGCGTAGGAGACTTCGAGTTCCGCGCGGCAGTGTTTCCAGGTGTGGGGGGCACCCGGCCACGTGAGCCAAATGGAGGACTGGGGTTCGTATTCTGCGGGCAGTCGGAAGGTGGGGTCAGACATAGGTGGCCTTATTCTCCGTCGAGGAGACCTTTGCCGATGGCGTAGACCTCAAAGCCTGCCTGAAGATAGGCGTTGTGGTCGAGGATGTTGCGTCCGTCAAAGAGAAAGGCGGGTTTATAAACCAGGCCATACAGTTCGGCGGGATCGAGGGTTTTGAATTCGTCCCATTCGGTCATCACCGCCACGCCGTGCGCGTCTTTAGCCGCCTCCTGCGCGGAACTGCAGAAGATGACGTTCTCTTCAATGAGTTTCCGGTCGCGCGCGGCAAGTTCGCCGTTTCCGTTGGTGAATACGGTCTTCAGATCGGCTTTGATCTGGGCGGGGGTGACTTTGGGGTCGTAAATGGCCACGTTGGCCTGTTCGGTGAGCAGATCCCGGCAGACATAGATGGCGGCGGATTCGCGGGTGTCGTTGGTGTCCTTTTTGAAGGCGTAGCCGAGCATCGCAATGCGCTTGCCGGAGACGGTGTTGAACAGGGTTTTGACCATGTTGCGGGCAAAGCGGGCTTTCTGGTAGTCGTTCATTTTCACGACCTGATTCCAGTATTCCGCGACTTCGGTGAGGCCGTAGTGTTCGCAGAGGTAGACGAGGTTGAGGATATCTTTCTGGAAGCAGGAGCCTCCGAATCCGACAGAGGCTTTGAGGAATTTGGGGCCGATGCGGGAGTCTTTGCCGATGGCGTGGGCGACTTCGTCCACATCCGCCTGGGTGGCTTCGCAGAGGGCGGAGATCGCGTTGATGGAGCTGATGCGCTGGGCGAGGAAGGCGTTGGCGGCGAGCTTTGAGAGTTCGGAGGACCAGAGGTTGGTGGTGAGAATCCGCTCACGGGCCACCCAGCGGGCGTAGACGCTGACGAGGGTCTCGATGGCGGCGGCGGATTCACCGCCGATCAGAACGCGGTCCGGAGCCTCCAGGTCGGTCATGGCTGTGCCTTCAGCGAGAAATTCCGGATTGGAAAGTACATCGAATGTGGCCCCGTGGGGGGTATTGGCGAGGATGCGTTTGACGGTTTCGGCGGTGCGGACGGGCAGGGTGGATTTTTCGACGATGATTTTGTGGCCTACGGCCACTTCGGCGATGCGGCGGGCGCAGAGTTCGATGAATTTCAGGTCGGCGGCCTTGCCTTTGCCCACCCCGTATTGCTTGGTGGGGGTGTTGACGCTGATGAAAATGATGTCGGCATCACGGATGTGGGCATCCACCTCGGTGCTGAAGAAGAGGTTCCTGTCGCGGTTGGCCTCCACGATTTCCTGCAGGCCGGGTTCGTACACGGGCAGGGTGCCGGAGTTCCAGGCGGCGATGCGGTCAGAATTGATGTCCACGACGTGCACGTCAATGTCGTCGCACTTGTGCGCAATCATGGCCATGGTGGGTCCGCCGACATATCCGGCGCCAATGCAGCAAATTTTCATAGGGAGTCTCTGAGGGTTATTTTTTTGAACCACGGATGAACACGGATAAACACGGATCGTACGTGGTGAATTTTTTTGGTTGTTTTGAAAGGGTTTTGAACCACGGATGAACACGGAGGAACGCGGATCGTGGTGAAGGTTTGGGTTAGTGGTCGTGGGTATCGATATCGGCGGGGGAGTGAAGGTGTTTTTCGGAACCGGGGGTGCTGACGACTTTGAAGACGCACCAGATCAGCAGTCCGGTCATTCCGGAGACGGCGACAAGAAAGACGGTCCATCCTGCGGGGGTCATGAGCGGGTCTCCTGTTGGGGATCGGGCCAGCGCTGGTTGGCGCGGGCGATGACGAAAGCGAAAAAGGAGAGGACAATGAGAATGAAACCGACGGACATGAGGATGACGGGCGGTTCACCTTCCGGCGGATTGAACATGCCCTGGATGCGTCCCGGGAGCCGGCCGACGGCCCAGAAACCGAAGATGATCAGCAGATAGCCGGGGGACACAATCTGAATCATGGGCATGATCCAGCGGGGGATGTTGATTTCCGCCCCGGCGCAGAGTTCTTCGTAGCCGCGTTTGGCGCCGATCACCCAGCCGAAAATCAGTGTTTGCACGGTGGCGAAGATAAAAATGAAGAAATTGGCCATCCAGAAATCCACTGTGTCCAGGGCGGTTGCCCCGGCACTGAAGTAGGCGATGAACAGGGTGCCTATCAAGGTGACAAACCCGAGGATGGCCACCGAAGGTTTGCGGGTGATCCCGAGCCCTTCCTCCAGCAGCGCGATGGCGGGCTGAAGCATGGACAGGGAGCTGGTGACGGCGGAGAGAAAGAGCAGAAAGAAAAAGAGAAAGCCGAAAAACTGTCCGGCGGGCATCTGATTGAAGACGTTGGGGAGGGTCACGAAGCCGAGACTGAAGGTGCCGATATTCCCGGGGTCGGACAGAAAAACCGGCCCGAGAAAAATGAAGGCGGCCGGGAGGGCGATGAGTCCGCCAAGCACCACTTCGCAGAAGCCATTGCCGGCCACGGAGGTGAGGGAGGAGAGAGCGACATCGTCGTCTTTTTTCAGATAGCTCGCGTAGGTGAGGATCAGTCCGAAGCCGACGGATAGGCTGAAGAAGATCTGCCCGGTGGCCGCGACCCAGACTTCGGGATTGGCGAGGGTTTCGCGGATCAGTCCGTCCTGTGTGGCGGGATTCCACATGAAGCCAAGACCGTCGAGAATCCCGCGTCCGTCCACGGCCGGCAGGGGGATGACGCGGGCCAGGACGATGAAGGCGCAGATGACCAGCAGCGGCATAGCATACAGGCAGAATTTTTCGATGCCCTGGTTGATTCCCCGGTAGATCAGAAAGAAGTTGAGCAGGAAGCAGAAAAAGACAACGCCCAGGAACGGCGCTCCGTCCGCGGAGAAGAGGGCTCCGTTTGCGCCCAGCCCCAGCGACTGGACAAAAAAGCCGCCGACGGCCTCGACACTGTCGCCCAGCGCCGGAATGGTGCCGGTGAGGAAATGCCAGGCGTAGTAGAGACAGAGGGCTTCGACGAGGACATAGTAGGTGTAGATCAGTACCGGCATGACCGTGCCGAGCATGCCGACATAGGCCCCCTTGCGGCTGTGGAGCACGCGGCGGAATATGCCGGGGGCCGAGTTATAGCCCATGCGTCCGCCGTAGCGGCCCAGGGCCCATTCGGACCAGGCGAGGGGCACCCCGACGATCACAAAGGCGATGAGATACGGGATCATGAACAGACCGCCGCCGTTTTGGGCGGCCTGACCGGGAAAGCGGAGAAAATTGCCTAAGCCCACCGCGCTTCCGGTGACGGCAAGGATCACGCCGAAGCGGGTGTTCCAGGTTTCTTTCGGAGGTTGATTATCCATGGGCATGTTCGGGAAGTTGTCAGGAAAAGTGCTCTTTTCTATTAGAGAACCCCCCGTGGATGTCAATGCCGGGGGGGGAGAAGGCGGAGGATTCTGCGGGCGGCGAGGGCGGCACCGACTCCGTTATCGATGTTCATGACCATGAGGCCGTTGGCGCAACTGGCCAGCATGCCGTGCAGGGCGGCATAGCCGTCTTTGGCGACCCCGTACCCGACACCGGTGGGGACCGCGATCACGGGTTGCGGGCATTGTCCGGCCAGTACGGAAGCCAGGGCACCTTCAAAGCCGGCCACGCAGACAACCACATCGCAGGCGAGAATCTCGTCGAGGCGCGAGAGCAGCCGGTGAATGGCGGCGACTCCGACATCCTGGATGCTCAGGGCCTCCAGTCCGAGGAACGCGAGGGTGTTGACGCATTCGCCGACCACGGGCGCGTCGGAGGTTCCGGCGGAGACGACCGCGCCCTTTCCGGGCAGGAGGGGCGGGGGCGCGCATTCATTGACCCAGGTCCGGGCGAGCGGGTCGTAGGTCCCCCCGGTCAGGAGCGCGGCTTTTTCGGGCTGACACCGGCTGATGAGTACATTGTGCTGTTTTTCCGCACACTGCCGCACGATGCGCTGGAGCTGATCGGCGGATTTGTGCTCGCCGTAGATGATTTCCGGAAAGCCCAGACGCTGCCCCCGGCTAAAATCAATGTGCAGATCGGCATCGGCCGCCGCTTCGTGCGGGGGGGAGGTGGATTCAGTTCCCATGCCGACGGGGGGTGCGTGAGGAATCATCGTGGAAGCGGAAAATCACTTCGTGCGGTTCCACCATGCCCAGCTCGTGTGCGGTTTTACGCACGTAATCGCGGTCGGTCTGAAAACGCTGCTGGCGCACCCGCAGTTCCTGAAGCCTGGCCTCCTCCCGCGCACGCTCCATGCGGAGGTCTTCCAGACGCCGTTCATGCTGGGTGTGCTTGCGGTACTCGGGGCCCATAAACACGATCGCACCAAACACAAAAGACACGCCAATAAAGACGATCAGTGGGGTTGAAAGTTGTTTAGGCAATGGCATCAAAGCTATTATTTACATTTTGAGGCCGTTTACCAGCAAAAAGAAGGAGAAAATTCAGGTTCCAGCGCCACCATTGTAAAGAAGGCCGCCTTTCCGGGCATAGGCCTGAAGCACGGCAACCGCTTTGGTTCTGCCCAGAGGGCCCAGGACCTGTATGCCCCGTTCGACAAGATCGGCTTCCCAGGTTTTAGATTTGGGCCCTTCGTCGAACCCGATCGCTTCCACATCGGCACGGGTGGCTCCGTATTCGACCTGACAGACCCCCGACCAGGGAATAGCCCCAAAGCACATGGCGCAGGGTTCGGCGCTGGTTGTGAGAACATACCGCCCTTTTTCTGCGAGGCTGAAGCATTTCAGAGACTGCTGTGCCAGCATGATGGCCATGACTTCAGCGTGCGCAAGGCTGCACGTGCTGCTGACGACCCGGTTTACGCCCGCGGAAATACAGGTTCCGTCGGTCAGATCAAAAATTCCTGCGGCAAATGGGCCTTCTCCCTGAGTGACATTCCAGTCTGCCCAGGCGGTGACGGCCTGCATCCGTGTTTCAGGAGTGTCTGCAGTCAGGTGCCGCGCCTTCGCGGCGAGGTCAGGGTGAATGGTCAGTTGGATTTGATCAGGAAATTCAGGGGCTGTCATCGTTCAGCGTCTCCTGGGACGGGGAAAGGAAGAGAATCCGGTCGCCTGCCCGGGGATATTGTCCCCGGCCTTCCAGGCTGTCCAAAAGAATATCGGCGACGCTCTGTTGTTCTTTGGTTGCGGTGATGCGGGCCCTGCCGATTTCGGCATTCTCCCGCAGAATCCGACCTTCCCGGCCGATTTGAAGGTTCTGCGCCGTCCCCGCACCCACCAGCAGGTAATGCCAATTGGGGTTTACATAGAGAATTTCCTGTCCGGGTGGGGGCGGCTCCAGTTCTTCTTCGTCGGAATGCGGTTCAGCTTGTTTTATGGACAGTTCTTCAAACCGGCGCCTGAGTTCGATAAGTTCCCGGGCCAGCAAATCGTTTTGATCCTGCAATTGCCGGTTTTCGGCACGTAGCGCACGAACAACCACCTGCAATTCCTGAATGCGGAGTTCGTGAAACGTTTCAGAGGAATCTGACCGCACCCACCATGCGGTGCATGTGCAGACTGTAAAAATTAAACATCGTCGAAACTGCATGGACATCGACTAGCAAACCGAAGGTCCGCTTGTCGAGAATACGCGCGAAGAGTTTTTAGGGCTATTTTGGCAGGGCTTCGATCTGCTTCAGGAGGGCTTCGGCTTGCTCATGTAACTCAGAGCTTTTGACAATGTCGCCCCCCCTCTGAGC
>PXDP01000406.1 GCA_003565035.1 PVC group bacterium
GGCACTTACCCCCGGTCCGAGCTTACCAAAACTGTTATCGCCCCAAACCCAGATTTCTCCGTTCTCTTTGAGCGCCACGGAGAAGCCACTACCAGCGGCAACCGCCCTCCAATCCTGGGCAGAACCTACCCGGGTGGGCGTGTTACGATTTGTCGTGTCCCCCTGCCCGAGTTGTCCGCGGCTATTGTCACCCCAAGCCCAAAGCGTCCCATTCGCTTTCACGGCGAGAGTATGCGCTGAGTCCGAACTACCATCGGCGGGCAACAGGCTGACAGATACATCCACCCAAGGTCCTGATTCCTCTGGAACAACCGGAGACGAACGGTCTATTTCAGTGCCATCTCCAATTTGGCCCACATTATTGGCTCCCCACCCAAACATTTCGCCCCCGTCGTTGATGAACTGAACTGTTTTGTAGCCTGCCGATACGGTGGCACTGAAGGCCCATGCGGAGCTTACTATCCACGCCGTCAGGAGGAGAGAGAAAAATTTGGCTCGGGAATTCATTTCCGGTGAGGGTTAGGGTTAACCTCGGCTTTTAAGGATTTATCCGCTCTCGGAGGGGCCTGGAAGACCGCGGATTTTCATGTTGGTGGATAATCGCATTTGCGCGGGCGGAACGCTCCGCCTCTCTTTCTTCGATGCGGATTTCCTCCAAACGGCGAAGTTGCTGCAACTCATCCTGTGGAATCTGATAGCCCGGAACATCTTCCGGGACGATACCCATATCGTTCAATACCCGCGGATCAATAATCTCACGATAATCACTGCCATCCGGATTCAAGGTTCTGGCAGTGATAAAGATGATAAGGTTACGCTGAACAATGTCATCCGAATCGCTTCGGAACAAACGACCGACTCCCGGAAGATCCCCCAGCAGCGGGACTCTCGTGCCCGATTTTGTCTCTTCGTTTTGCGACAAGCCCCCGATTGCCAGAGTGAAGCCATCCTTAATCACGACGTTGGTCTCGGCTTTACGCACATCGATGATTGGCTGCGGCCCCAATTGTGTTTCCTGGATGCCTACCTGGTTGGACACTTCCGGAACCACTTTCAAGTTAATGAACCCAGCATCATTGACTTGCGGCGTCACCTCGATCATCGTGCCAAATCGGAGGGGTTCCGCGAGCCCTTGAGCCTCCCGCGTTCCGGTCTCCGGATTGAAGTTGAATTCGATTTGAGGGACCTCGCGCACAATATCGATCCGAGCCAATTGATTATCCATCGTCACTACCGTGGGATGTGCCATCAACTTGGAGTCGCTCACTGTCTCGAGGGCAGATAAAACGACGTTAAACTGATCCGCACTGAACACCGCAGTATCAAACCGCCCGGTCCCGGCAGCCGAGGTGATATCTGTTAGAGATTCGAATGTTGTGCCCAGACTTTCGTTCGTCGTCACAGTTCTGGGAACGGCGCCGGTGTTACCATTGATGGATCCACTGGTCGTGGTTGTAGCCGCCTGAGCGGATCCTCCCGAAGTGCTCGAGCGGGTTCTGCCCGACTCACGAGAGCGGACCCATTCGCGCTGGAAAGGTCCGGCAGAGGTTTCGTAGCCACTCAGCGAAGCCCAGTTAACACCGATGTCCCTGATATCGTTATTCGTTACCTCAATAAATTTTGTCTCAATCATGACTTGAGCGGTCGGATTATCCAGCCGGTCGATGATGTTTTGTATTTGATTTAAACGTGACGGCCGCTCGGTGATGACAAGGGCATTACTGCGCACATCGACCTGCATTTTGCCCCCGGCAGCTGTATCCACCAACGGACCGATGGAGGACTGGAGCTCAGCCGCTCGCGCGAAATTGATGACGAAAACACGGGTGTCGACCGGCTCGGTCGTCAAATCGGCAAGGCTTTTAATTAAAATAATGTTGCGATCCTCAACGTAGGTGAACCCCAAAGGCTCCAATACCACTTCGAACACCTGACTCCATTCGACATTCCTAAGCCTTAGCGAGGTGCGTCCCTGAAGCGTGTCCGGAATCACCAAGTTCAAGTCAAAAAGATCCGCGACGGTGCGTAAAATCGTACGCACATTCTCCTCATCCGGGAAATCAACAGTAATGAGTTCGTCACTGGTTAAACTCGCTGCCCCGTTTGATGCAAGCTCCGGCCCCGGAATCTCCAACACGACCTCCGTTTCCCTTGGCTCCGCGCCTGACGCCTGCGGACTCGCTGGTTCCTCAACATCGTCGCTAGTCCGCACCTCATCCTCAGACGGTGTCGGCTCGACGCTCTCGATGATTACGACATCGGACAGGTCGATTTCATCAAAATTTCGGACCTCCTGCTGCCCCCATAGCAGATGAGCTGCAAGCAGGAATAAAATTGGGATTATGCGATTTTTCATAAGGCGTGAATTTTCCAAAGATTTGAGGCTGGCTTAGATCAAGGTTGTGGCCGGGTGAAACGGATTGATTGGGATCTGTCACTGAACCTAACTTGCTTGGTCGCATCCCCGATTTGCAGTGTATAGCCGTCAGGTGTGATCTTGGGAATCGTAAGCGTAAAGGTCTGATCCGGTGCCTCGGGCAGCCGGACAGGGAAACTGGTGCCAGACTTTAGCAAGGTCCCGCCCTCCAACTGTAAGTAACTCGTCTCACCTCGGACGATTGCCCCCCGGACTCTATTTGCAAAACTGGCCGCCGATAATCGAAGCACCTCGGCATCCTCGAACTGAATCGGCTCCGGGATAGCTTCCTTCTCATCCGCTTCAGTTGCAACTAACTCTGTTTGCGTCGGTGCTTCAAACGAAAAGGGACTCTTCAAATCGTCAATGCGAACAAGCATCTCGTCGCTTCTCGGTGTAAGGAAATCCCGGCCTGCTTCCAATACAGTCTGTCGATTTTCGACACTCAACACGAGCCCTCTACCAGCAGCCAGGTTGATCCTCGAATCGGAAGCCGCAAGCGAAGTCTGCGGCAAAGCCAAAATCAGCGCACTGCATAATAAACCAATATATGAAAATTTCATGCTTCCTCCGATTTATTCTTTTCTAGCCAACACCAAGACCCGCAGTTGTGCCTGAATATTCGACTCGCTAACTTGAGCACCGGTAC
>PXDP01000269.1 GCA_003565035.1 PVC group bacterium
ATGTTGTTCCCCACATGGTATTCCGGAGAGGGATTTCCCGGAGTGCTCATCGATGCCATGATTGCGGGCATCCCGGTGATCGCTTCCGATTGGCTGGATGTCCCCGAGTTTGTTCGGGAGGAGGAAACCGGGTACCTTTTTGGCTCAAAAAACCTCGAAGAGCTGACGGAGAAAATCCGATGGATGCTCAACCACCCGGATGAGATCGCTCGTATGAAAACCGCCTCTGCCATTGAAGCGGAAACCTACCACGTAGATGTGGTTTGGCCTCGGCTTTTGAACTGTATTGATCTGATTTAATCACTGTCACGGACCGGAAAGTCCGTGCTCCATTCCCATCGCAACATGACTCAAAAACCATCTTCTGCTTTTGTCACCTATGGCTGGTGTCGCACCGCCTACACAGTCGTCCGCTCCCTGGGAGGGCACGGGGTTGAGGTGCATGTGGGGGACTGCTCCCCGCTTGCAATGTCGCGGGTTTCCAGATTTGCAAAAAGTTTCACGCGACTTCCCGACTTTTTCACCGAACCCGAAACGTATGTGGAGGCCGTGGGTCGCGCGATGACCGAGAAAGGCGCGACGGTGCTTTTTCCATGTCACGAGGACGTGGAGGCCGTGATCCGGTTTCGGGACAAGCTCCCTTCTGACATTCACGTCGCGGTGCCTTCGTTCAAGGACTGGAGTACAGCCGAGGACAAACTCAATTATGTGGAACCCGTTCGATCAGCGGGTTGCCCCGTTCCCGAGACCCACCAAGTCCATTCCCGTGAAGAGTTGCTTCACTTGCGGGACACGTTGCCCTTCCCGGTGGTGATCAAAACCAGAATCGGAAACAGCGCCAAGGGCGTGGAGATTATCCGCGAGCGTTCTGAGTTGGAACCCGCTTTTTTTCGCCTGGTTGAGGAATACAAACTCCCGCCGGATCGTTATCCCACGTTGCAGGTTTTCGTGCCGGGCAGCAAGCTTGGGGTTCTGGGAGTCTATCAACATGGAAAACACGTCAGTTCCATTGTTTTTGACATCGTGCGTTCCAAAGGCGCGGCGAATTTCGGGACCTCCACTTTCCGGATAACCTTGGATGATCCGGAACTGAAAGCCAACGCCATCAAGGCCATGGAGGCGTTGAACTGGCACGGTGTGGTGGACATGGATTGGCTGCGGGACGAAAATGGCACCGCGCGCCTGATCGACATCAACGGCCGCTTGGGAGGTGCAACGGCATTGACCTACATCTCCGGCATGGACATGCCTTGGCTTTGGTATCAAATCGCCATTGGGGAAACAGACTTTGACATTCCGCATCCCAGAGCCGGAGCCAAAGCACGTTGGATTCTCGGTGACTTCCTCGGCCTCTTGGATTCACTCCGAAAAGGAAGGTTTCGTGAAGTGCGCGATGTACTCACCCCCCAATGGAAATGCGGGCATGACGATTGGGTCTGGCACGACCCATTTCCGTTCGTGTTTCAATTTCTGGATTATGCCATGAAATTCGCAAAGGCGGGGGGGAACATGAATCCGGTCGGTGAAGGCATGATCCGGTGAATTCGGTGAGCAAAAACGGAGCACGGACATTCCTGTCCGTGTATGCCGTTCAACTCATTCTTTCTCCCCAAATCCCCCCAGGCAATATACGATCCGTTACGAAAGATCATGCGACAACGGAGCACGGACAACTTGTCTGTGTATGCCGTTCATGAGCGTCAGATTAGTGTTGATCAGCGGTTTATCCTCTTCATGAGCGCAGGATGAGCGTTGATTAGCGGCTTTCCTTCCCCAGTCCACAAAACTTTCAACGTTCGATGTTCGACGTTCGACGTTCGGTTTTCTCAGTTTTCGATTTTAAGTACATATTTCGCATCGGAAAGACACGGACAGGAATGTCCGTGCTCCGTTTTTCGGATAGTGACGTGAACGCGATGGACCGCAGTCGAAGCGCCGTCACGGACAGGAATGTCCGTGCTCCGTTTTTCTTCGTATGCCTCATGTTGTGGCTTTACGGATGGATTCCGCATGAGGAACTCCCTTACGCGCAATGGGACCTCGCGCATTACACGCGCATGGCCGAGGCGGCGCCGGGGTTGAGCGGGGAGACGGCAAAACCGTTCGCGTATCGGATTTCAGGTCCCTGGCTCGCGGGGTCCTTACCCGTTTCGATTCCCGCGGGGTTTCGCGTGCTGTCGATTTTGGCTTCGCTGGCCCTGCCGTTTCAGTTCGCGGGGTTGCTGAAACAACAGGGGGTCGCATTGCGGTGGGGTCGGTTGGTCGCGATGCTGTTTGTCTGCAACCGTTACTTGTTCGGGTTTTCGGTTTGGAACGGGTTTCAATTGAACGACATTCTCGCCTTGAACCTGCTGCTGGTTTCGTTGTCCCGCATGTGGCGGCGGGATTGGCTGGGACTCGGGTTGTCCCTAGTTGCGGGGGTACTGGCCAGGGAAGTGGCGCTGCTCATGCTTCCGGTGCTGGGCGTTTGGCTCTGGGAACAACGGGTTCCCGCGCGGGCGTGGACACGCCCCCTGCTCGCCTGCGTGCCGGCGCTGGCCGTCTTTGTCGCGATCAGGGTTTGGACTCCATCGGAAGGGGGCCGGGGGTTGGTGGAGGCTTTCTCCGCCCACGCCCCGAAACTCCTCAGCCTGGAAATTGCCGCGCGCCTGTGGATCAACGCGTTTCTCCCGTTCAGCTTTCTTCCGCTTCTTTTTCCGAAACACACGATACGTTTTATCAGGAGATCCCCGCATCTCGCGGTCTTTTTTTTGCTGGTCACCTTGAGCACATTGTTTGGCACCAACAATGAACGGCTGATGGCTCCCGCGTTTGTGGTGGTGTATTTTCTCCTGGCCCGAATTTTCCAGGACATCAAGCCCACTGCTCCGGCCTTGGTGACGCTGGGCGTCGCCGCGTTCCTCAACAGCTTCCACCACATCTACGGTCGCTTCCCTCTTCCAGACCGAACCTGGACTCTCGTCATCAGCTTGTGCGCCACGCTGGTGGTGACGGTGTGGGGGTGCGGGGTTGCCGCTTCGCGGCGCAGGGCGGAGCGAAGAGCCTGTCTCAACCATC
>PXDP01000186.1 GCA_003565035.1 PVC group bacterium
CGCGGCGCAGTACGCCCGCCTCAACGGGCGCGTCCACAATGTCCAGGACCCGTCCCTGATCATTTTGTTAGTGGAGGAGGGGGCGCCCAACGATAGCTCAGCCTGACTATGGGCGCCAGACCATGATTTCCTGACGGAGCGGCACAGTGACCGGAGGCATGTTTCTTTCGTGGACGGTCACGTGAGACTGGTCTATCCGGAGTTTGCTAGCTTCCGCGGCCACTGGGATCCGTTTGCTCCACCATTCCGGGTGCCTTACTCCGGGCGACGGTAGACGTCACTCTGGGTTTCTCTGGAATACCACTGGTGTGGGGAGGGGCCAGGTCAGGCGGGTGACCGACTGATCTCCACGGTGGGAAGAGTTTCCGGTGCGAATTCGGAAGGGAACCGGTCCGAGGCGCCCATTCTCCTGCCACGTTGACAAAAGGCTTATTCTCCCTTTACGGGCGCCTTGCCGTTTTGATTCGCCTATCTCCGGTTTTCATCCTGATTGGAAATATGGAAAGTCTATCAACAATTCAATCGCCAACCTCTGCACCAGTCGGACAGAACATAAATTGAATTTCACCCGAAAAATAAATATAGAGTAATCTATATTATGGCTGCCCAACCGACCAAACAACTTCTGATTATAACATTCATCCTGTTACAAATGGCTGCTGCAGCCCGAACTGGACGGAAGAAGCAGTTTCATAAAAGCTCCCCCCCTCTTGGTCTCAACCGGGGAAAGAGAGAGGTTAAAAACAACGACTTACAAAAGCGATTTTACAAGAGAGACCAATATAAGCAAAATGCAACCACTGATGGATACCGATAAAGCGGAACCGATTTACAAAGCTCAATCCCAACAGGCCCTTGGATATAGGATGACTCTTCGTAAGAAGGAGAAAAGATGAAGCGGAAAACAAAGCATGGTGAAACGATGGCACGATGGGGGCGCGTTGGGAATCTGCTCGGATGGATATTTGCTCTCGCCGCCCTGACCTGCGACGCGGGCGAACTGTCACTGAACCGCACATTCAGTGACAATATGGTTCTGCAGCGGAACCAGTCTGTTCCGGTCTTCGGCACCGCCCCGCCCCGGACCGAGGTGACGGTTCAGCTGGACGGCAGGACCGCCCGGGTGACCAGTGGTCCGGAGGGCGCGTGGCGGGTGGAACTGCCCGCCATGCCTGCGGGTGGCCCGTATCAGATGCGTGTCTCGGCAGGTAGCGATAATCTGGAATACGCGAATGTTCTGGTCGGGGATGTTTGGGTATGCGCCGGGCAGTCCAACATGAATTGGCCATTGAATAGGCAGCCGGAAGTCGAAGCGACGCTGGCCGAGGCTGATCGCCCCGAAATCCGGTTTTTCCGCTCGCCCAACCGCGGAAACACAGTGCCACAGCACGATTTTGATGAAAATCATCGGGGATGGGAGGTCTGCTCTCCCGAGAGTGCCGGCGCGTTTTCCGGCCTGGCGTATCATTTTGCCACGCGGATTCAGGATGAAATCAAGGTGCCGATTGGCATCATCCAGGCTGCGCGGGGCGGGTCCTTTCTGGAGTCCTGGATTCCGCGTCCGGCGATAGAGGCCGTCCCTGAACTGAAACCGATTCTGGAACAGTGGGAATGGCTGATTGCGAACCGAAACAGGCTGCAGGCGGAGCAGAGGGCGAAACGAGACGCTTGGGAACGCGAGCATGGGGAGCGCTTTCGCGAATGGAGGGCGAGCCGTGAAAACGGACCGTTTATCCCCGCCCAGCCGAGCCTTCCCCCGCACGCCGGCACCCGGCATGACGTTTCCGCGCTTTATAACGAGGCGATTCATCCCCATATCACGCGCCCGGTCAAGGGCGTGGTCTGGTATCAGGGGGAATCCAACACCGACCGCGGTTACCAGTACCGCGCGCTACTGCGTCTCTTCGTGGAAAGCTGGCGCGACGTGTGGAAACAGCCGGATCTTCCTTTTGTGGTCATCCAACTGCCCAACTACGACCCCGGCGTAAACCCGTTTGGCCCGCAGGATGGCGGCCCCTGGGAAATTGTCCGCGAATCTCAGTCGACAATCCTGCAGCTGCCGAACACCGCGCTGGCGGTCACGCTAGGTATGGGCATGGACCAGGATGTGCATCCCCCCGACAAACGCGGTGTCGCGACTCGCGCCGCCCAAAACGCACTGAAGCTGGTATACGGCCGCGACATTCTCGCCTCGGCTCCGCGCTATCTGGAACACAAGATTGAAGGTGATTCAATCCTCGTGACCTTCAGCCATGTGGGCGAGGGGTTGACGTCTTTGAGTGGAGGCGCGCTCGTTGGCTTCACCATCGCCGGCGCCGACAAGGTCTTTCATCCCGCTCGCGCCGAGATTGTGGACGCAACCACGGTCCGGGTTTCCAGCAGGAAGGTGCCATTCCCGCGGGCCGTCCGCCACGCTTGGTCCGGCACGCCGGCCTTCAACCTGGCCAACAGCGCGGGCATTCCCGCAAGCACCTTTCGCACCGATGACTGGGAAGTCCCTACCCGGCACGTCACCCTACCCTACGAATGGCTCCGCCCGGACGGGCAGGAATCGGGCAAATCCCCGTAGCGTGGACCGGTTGCTTTCGGTCATCCACCCCTTTCCGATTTCCGACCATCCCCAGCGAGGTAAGCTTGCAAAGTTGAGTAAATACGAATGCCGATTTCTTTTATGTCTTTGTTCTATTTTGAAAGTGCCTCAAACCATGAATGGCGCTAACTTAAGGGAGCGTCAATTGGCGGCGGGGCGATTCATTTGCGCGACGGAGACTACACCATCGATGCAAGGATCGTTATGCAGGATTATGTCCGCCTGATTGGGGAAAGCCGCGAAGGCGTGGTCCTGAATGTCACCATCACCACGTCAGTCGAGCCGCAGGGATTTGGCCGAGCGTTTCGCTTTGAACGCATCAAGTATGCCGGGCTCGACAACCTCACAATCAAGGGCGCTCACGGCACACCGGATCCTTCTATCAACGAATTCAATCGCCAACCTCTGCACCAGTCGGACAGAACATAAATTGAATTTCCTATCACCCGAAAAATAAATATA
>PXDP01000433.1 GCA_003565035.1 PVC group bacterium
GCCGTCCACGTCGATGCGAATATCGCCTTCCGGCAGCACAATGGGCGTGGCCAGGGTCACAACGCCGTTGGTATCCGAGAGCAGCACAAACACCACGTCATCCTGAACGATGATGTTTTCGCGCAGAGAGTCGAGTACGCCAGTGCCCATCCGCAGGACAAATTCGTCTTTGGCGGCGGGTTCTTCGAGTTTGAACCCGAAGCGTCCGGCGGTCAGGCTGTCGTATTCATAAATTTCCTGGACGCCTCCGGCGCGGACATCGAGGCGCCCGGTGCGGGTGAGAATGGGTTCAATGGTTCCCTGCACCACCAGGCGCAATGCGGCGGCGCGCAGTTCGTGAGTGCCGCGGTCGGTGGTGACCCCGAGCAGGTCGCCGGTAATGCGCAGATCGAGAATCCGGGCCGCCTCCAGCAGGCCAGCGGTCAGGTTTCCGCCAGTGACCACGCGGAGGGTGCCCTCCAGGGCATGGACATGGGTACCGGCGACCATCAGCAGATCTCCGGTGAAACGGAGCTGGATGTCACCGGTGGTGGAAAGAAGTTGTGCGGCGGCGGTCAGGCTGGCGTCCTGTGCGGTCAGGCGCAGTTCGCGGCTGGTTTCCAGGAGAGCGGAGCCCAGATAGCTGCCGCTCACGGTGATAAACGCGCTGCCCTGCGGCACCAGAATGCCGCCGGTCTGATTCAAATCGCCGCCGACCTGAAGATAGAGGTGCCCCTGTCCGCCCAGGCTGATGTTATGAACCTCGGTGGTCCGGGTCAGGTTCAGGTAGGCACTGCCGCCGTTGACCGATGAGGCATTGAGCACCGGAGCGGAAATCTCAAGCGCCCCGGCTCCCACAGTACCCAGTCCGTCGGCGCCGGTGATCATAACTGAACCGTTGGAGATGACATCGTCGTTCAAGTCGCCACCGTCAAGAATGCGGCCAGACAGGGTGGTGAGAGTGATACCGGCGGGTCCGTTAAGTCCGTGGAGAAGTGTATCGAAGATGCCGCCGATGTTGCTGGACACTGGGCCCAGCGTGATGGTGTTCAAATCGGTGATTTCAATCCCGCCGCTATGGCTGCGGACGGACAGTACGTTGACCTGTGTCCGCAGTGGGCCCACATTGCCATCCGCCTCCATCCGCAGACGATCTGCGGTAACATTCAGCAACCCGGCATCCGCAGAGACAATTACGCCAGTGCGGGAAATCAGGGAAACATCGCCATCGGCTTCCAAGGTGGCCAGAACCATATTCAGCTCAGCTTCGATCCGAATGGCTTCGCCGCGGACTTCCACGGTTTCATCCATTTCAAAGGTTCCATTATCCGCCACAATGAAGACATATCCGGGTGCGGAGGTTTCCACTGTCACGTTTTCATTGAGGCTCAGATCCTGGTCTGCCAGAATCCGGATATTTCCGCTGCCGGAAAGTACGCTGGCGTTCCCGGTAACCGAACCGTTAACGGCCTGAAGGAAAACTGATCCCGTACCGTTTGCGCTCACCGCGTTTCCATCATTTTCACGTTCATCCCCATTGGTTTGGGTCACGCCGGTATCACCATCCTCCAAGATCACATCTCCGTCAAGAACCACCAACACGATGTCGCCGTTGTCCAGGGTGGTCAGATCGCTCTGGGCAAAGTCGGTGACTACGCTGGTTGTCGCATCCGCGTTGAAGTCCGTGACTACGACCCGGACCGAGGTGACCGTCACGCCGTCGGCTTCGGTGATGAACAGACTGCCGCTGCGGCTCAGGGCGCTCAGGTTGTCGATGTCGGTGCTAATGTGGCGACCGGCGACACCAATGTTTTCTTCTGCTTCGATCCGCAGGTTGGTTGCGGTCACGTTCATCGTGGTGTCTTCCGCGTTGATCACGTTGCCGTCGCGGGAGACGATCGATACGTCGATCGCGGTCACATTGCCGAGGGTGATGTCCTGCTTGGCCACGATCCGCACCGAGGGGCCGGTGGCCACAACCGTGACGCTTCCGTCCATGGTTACGTTGCCGGTCCGCGCATCCATTGAAACTGTACCCGGAGCGGAGGTGACCACGTTGACGTCTTCGGTCAGCTCGATGTCGTCCTCGGCTTTCAGGGTGATGTGACCGGTTCCGGAAAGGATATCCGCATTGCCGGTCAGGATTCCGGTGAGTGCTTCGATCAGAATATTGCCACTGCCGTTTGCGGAGACGGCAGTTGCGTTATCAAAGCGGCCATCTCCATCCACCTGATCCACCAGGGCATCGCCGTCGTTGAGGGTGATGTTTCCGGCCAGCGCCACCAACACGATGTTGCCGTTGTCCAGGGTGGTCAGATCGCTCTGGGCAAAGTCGGTGACTTCGGTCGTTGTCGCATCCGTATTGAAGTCGGTGACCGTGACGCTCACGCTGGTGATGGTGACCCCATCGGCTTCGGTGAGGTAGATGGACCCGGTGGCGGAAAGAGCGGTGAGGTTGTCGATGTCGGTGGTGATGTGACGGATAGCCGCGCCGACTTCGCCCTGAGCTTCGATGCGCAGATTGATGCCGGTCACGTTCATGCCGGTGCCGATGGCGTTGATCAGGTCCCCGTCGCGGGAGACGACCGAAGTGTCGTTGGCAGTGACGTTGCCCAGGGTGATGTCCTGCTCGGCGGCGATCCGTACTGAAGAGCCGGTGGCGACAACCGTGACAGTTCCGTGCATGGTCACGTTACCGGTCCGCGCATCCATCGAGATGGTGCCCGGGGCGGAGGTCACCACGTTGATGCCTTCGGTCAGCTCGATGTCGTTCTCGGCTTTCAGGGTGATGTGACCGCTTCCGGAAAGAATGTCCGCATTGCCGGTCAGGGTTCCGGTGAGTGCTTCGAACAGAATATTGCCACTGCCGTTTGCGGAGACGGCAGTTTCGTTCTCAAAGCGGCCATCTCCATCCACCTGATCGACCAGGGCATCGCCGTCGTTAAGGGTGATGTTTCCGGCCAGCGCCACCAACACGATGTCGCCGTTGTCCAGGGTGGTCAGATCGCTTTGAGCAAGATCGGTGACTACGCTGGTTGTCGCATCCGCGTTGAAGTCGGTGACCACGACCC
>PXDP01000476.1 GCA_003565035.1 PVC group bacterium
AAACAGTTGTGGTACCGTGTGCAAGAATTCTTACCCTGCTGCCGGCTACAATACCAGATAGGGTAAGGCTAGCTGAAACTTGAATCGTGGTATCTCCTGTAGTCTTGGCTTGATCTGGATTTGACCCACCAACTGCACTAATAACAACAGCTCCACCACTGGTATTCCTCACATCTATATCGTTTCCTGAAAACATAAGCGTATTATAATCAAAAACTCCAGCAGCTGGGTGCTCAATAGCAGCAGGGTTATTAGAAGCATGAGAGTGAGCATTAAATGTACAATTACTTATATTAATATTATTGTTCCAGAGCACTGCAGAGCCATTATAGTTATCATCAGTTGTAGCAGAGAACGTGCAGTTTCTAAAAACAGCTGATCCTGGCGAAACTTTCCCTGACTGATCAAAATTACAGGAAATCGTCTCATTGTCTGTTTTTGTTCCGAATAGAATACCGTTGCTGACATATGAAAAATTAGTTCCATAAATTAATGTGTCTATATTATTATCGGTAAAATCAACTTTAAGCCCTGCTCCACCATTAATAATGTTACAGCCGTTTGCACCAACAGCTGAGTCTCCTGAGCCAAGTTTTGTTCCTAGCTGGAAGACATTTGTATGCGAGGCAGAGCCCTGCACATTCAACTCATAAAAATTAGCTCCTGACAAAATATCCGAAAAATATAAAGTCGCATCCCTGTCCATAAAATATGAGTTTGCCGAAGTGCTACCAAAAGTAAGTCTACCTTGAGAACCCCACAACCCTTCCCCAAGACGCTCAATGATACCCCATGCATTACTAGTTGACTCATCAAGATCAAAAATATCCTGGAAGGTACCAGGATCACCTGCCGTGCCACCAGTAATAATAAGTCCTGTCCCTACTCGACAAATAGAAGCAAAAGTATTTAACGCCCCTCCAACAGCTTTTCCGGGGTGGTTAAAACCAAAGCCAACTACCGAAATATTGCTCAAGTTTGGCTGAGCACTTCCGTCTATTTGAGCAAACTGTGTTGGAAGGCTATCTCCGTTAAGAGTATAACAGTTCCAACCGCCTGACATAAATGCTTTATGGCCATAGCCGCCAACAAAATATGCTCTTGTATTTGTCCCATCACCTATTACAATACGGATCCCACCATTATCTTTTGTCTCTAATGTGGCAGGGCCGGCAAGCCATGAGTATATTGTCCTGCCAACCAAACTAAAAGGAGTAACAGAGCCGGAACGATGTTCTATACCCCTATCTGTGGTTACAGCTAAACAGCTACTACCAAAACGAGAAGGCATAGCAGTTGAAGAAGTAGATGCTCCTCCAAAAGCTTCATTTCCAGTATAAAGAGTTGTAAGGTCGTGAGTAACAGTAACTGCCATTATCTATCCACCTTAGACATACGATCATATAAAGCTATAGTTAAAACAGTATCAGCAAATAAAGTATACCTTGAGGGACCAGGGATAAAAACCCAAGTTTTGTCTCTCCGGTTTTCCAAAACTTCTATCGAACCAAAATTAGGACCAACTACATAAATAACATTATCGTCCGGATGTTCAAAATCAAAGATATTGATTCCTTTAATATTATTTTGCTCAAGAAAATACTTGTCCTCAAAATAGACTATAGTAGAATCAGGATATTTTTCTTCAACTTCAATAAAATCATCAAAACTAAAATAATGAACACCAGCGGAGGTATGATTATAATACTGTGCTATTTTAAAAGTAGTCTTATCTATTAAAAATAAAGTGTCGGCACCTAAAATTTTTGAGTCTCCTGTCCACCTTCTCATAGAAGTTAAAGGTTCGGGGGTGCCTACATGTTGCATCCAATCTTCAAAATGATAAGCTACAGCTATCATAAATCCTCCAAAAATAATTATTCAGATTCGATATTAACGGGGAATTCCTGAACATGCTTAGATACGACTTCTTCCCACTCCTGCATGACAGACTTTTTCCTTTTAACTGCAACCCAATGTCCATTAGGGAAGCTGCCTTCTAATCCTACATCCCATGTTTCTCCGAAGTTGTGCCACCCATCAAACTCTGCTTGACCTTCGAAAAAAGTGGCGATACCGTCCTCAATATCGACTTGATTCTGATTTTTAAGTCTGTAAAGACGGTATCTTAATTCTCTGCGTGAGATATTACGAAGCTCTAATGGTATCGCCATTAAATCTCCTCCTGATCATGTTTGCATATAGATTCATCACAGCCGGCAAAATCACGTTCGTAGCATTCGTAAACAGATCTGTACCTGTCTACGATTGCCCAATTGCCGTGTATTTTTAAAACATCCCATGTGAAAGTAAAGTTTTCCCAGCCATCGAACCCGTCTTGAACTTCAAAAAATTCTTTGATATTATCGCCAGACTCTACAGGATTACCATTTTTAATTCTATAGAGCCTATATCTTAAAGCTCTTCTTTCTAGGCCATTAATAAAATCAAGCATAGGCATTTATCAGAACCTCCTTAAGCTCCTGAGATATAGTTCCTTTCAAGAGCCGCAACAAGAGTGAAAACAAGACCAACGTCTCTTGTTATTGTGCCCTCAACAGACACGTATTGGGCCCTGTCTAAGCCTATTCCGACTACGGTTACAGGAACATTACCACCGGGAGCTACAATGCCCTGATCGTTACCTTCATAATCGTAAGAGAAATTAGCAAACGAAGTGCCCTGGACATTTCCAGTAATAGGATTGCCCTCGGCATCGTTAACAATTGTTGCTCCAGAAGTCCCATAGCCATCACTGAAGAACATCCAATATTTTGCATCTCCATCTGCAATTAAGTTATCATTAAAGTTAATACGGCCGGCAGCGACAAACAGATATGTTCTGCGGACGGATAAAACATCCGTAAATTCAATTCTGTTAGTGTCGGAAGGGTCAAAGTTTTCAACATAAACCCCTTCCCCTGTGATAAGCGTATCACCAAGGAATGTCAATAGCTGAGGAGTAATCTGTCCAACAACTTCACCATAACCGTCAGTATATACATCGTCATTGATGTCTACTCCTTGACGATTTTTAAACTG
>PXDP01000479.1 GCA_003565035.1 PVC group bacterium
ATTTTCACGGCTGGCCAAAACCAACGTTTCAATCACGTCTTGAATACGGGCAGACTGAAAATTAATGTTCGGAATCATAATTTCCGCCAGGCGGGACTCAAGAGCTTCAACACTCGGGTCCCCAATCGAACGTTCGCCCCCGGTCATATTCACCGCGCCGCGCTGGTCGGTACGACGGGGACGCAGCCAGCCGCGTTGCACATCCTCCATTTGCCGCTGAACCGATGCGTCTCTCTCAATGCGTATGGCTTTAAGTCTTTCTTCCGAGACCCGTTTAATAGAACGTAAGGCATCGGTATTATACCGCTCGAAGCGAAGGACCTCTTCGAACGAACGCTCAGCAGCATCAAAATCACCAATTTCAAGTTCACGGCGTCCGCGGGCCATGAGTCTCTCAACGTTTTCGCGTGCGGTACGATACTGTTCCTCCTCTTCAATCGGTCGGACTTCCCGTCCAGTGCGAACCCGCTCCCTATATATATTGATATCCCGTCGAAGTTGAGCGATGCGGGCATTGTTGGGATTTGCCTCTTCAGCACGGCGCAGAAGATCTTCGGCTTCATTCAAATCCGCACCATCCCGGCGGCGGTCATACACATTCCTGGCCCGCTGAAAAAATGCTTCTGACTTGAAATTGCTGATTTGCCGACGAAGGGCGGAATGCTCAGGCACATCCTGAATGGTATCCAGCGCCTGATCAAACAGATTGATAGAGACGGTCCAGCGCTCGTTGCGGAAGGCCTGTTTCCCATCTTCAAAATTCCGTAATCCCAAACGGTGATTTCGCTCGAGTCTCAGCTCCTCCTGTGCCTGCAGAGTCCGGGCAGCTTCAGAACGGAGTTCAGGATCGATTTCCGCTTCCTCGTCCTCCTCATCCGTTGCTTCAACTTGATTGTCTTCAACAACCGGGATCTCGTCCTCTTCAAACTCGGGCACGGCCTGTTCTTCCGCCGGTTCCGCAGCACCATTCGCCTCCCCGAACAAATCATCGAAGTTTAAATCATCCTGGGCCATCGTAAACCCTGTCCACAGGGACATCATGAGTGTGGCCAGGAAAAGCCTTAAAGACATAGTTTGCATACGGGAGGTCTCCTTGAATCGCTTTATTCGGGTTAAGTTAAAAGTCATGTTAAATCCTGTTCAAATCAGAGTGAATTTCTTCTTAAAAAAACATACCTGGGTCAATCATAAAGCTGTCCTCATTGTCAAAACCCTCTTCAGGGTTTTCTGCTTGAGGGGGTGCCGCCTCTTCCAGCTCCGCAGCGGTCGCCGAGCGAACCGTTACTTGAGCTTGAGTCTCAACCTCAGCTATTACGACAGTTTCCTCATGGATGTCAACGACCTTGTATGTTTTGTTATCCAGCACAAATGTTTCATCCGGCTGTACCGTTTGACTCCATTCAGGCCCCATGTATAGGGTTAAAGTCGCTGTGCGTTTCACCAAATTGTGGCGCGCCCGTTCGCCGTCACGGAATAATCTGAACGGCGTTCTGCCCCCGGAAATTTGGACATACGACTGATCCATAAACCGACCGTCGATCCTTTCTCCGGTTTGCACAAAGCGATCTGCGGAAAACTCGTTATTTCGTCCAAAACGATTTCGATTCTGACCTGTGGGGTCTTCACCGGCACGGACGCGAATGCTCTGCCAGTCATTCTGGTCAGGATACTGAAGACGTAACTGGACCATAAAAACATTTTCGGCGAGTTGCGTGAAGCCCCTGAATTCAAAGCGAATGGTTTCCGCACGGATATCCATGACCCTTAAAAATTCAATCAAGGCGGGGTAATCATCAGGATCCATGGGGTCATGCCCACGCTGGAATTGCACGAGAACCGAAAAACCGGTCCCGTCAAGACTCTGATGCACATCCGTGGGATCATTGGGATCCAGCCCCCAACGCAATTTGAGGTGGTCCGGAATGCCGTCACCCGATGAATCCCGTTCTTCCTCGCGCTGTTCCCATCCGCAAAATGGACAATGGGTTGCCTCTGCGGGAATTAGGGAACGATCTTCGGGATTAATACAGACCACCCGGATTTCGGGGGTAAACGCCGACATGGCCACCTCAACGGTGGGAGGAGTATCGGTTAAGGTTGAGCGCAAAGTATCGAGTTGTGAAAGATCCAACGTTAAATCCTGTTGCGGAATGGCAAGCCGGATTCTGTCAGTTGTTTCCCGATTGTTCCGGAGGTTCAATAAGGTAACGAATGTCAGCCCCAGACCAAGCAGGAGGACTCCAAACAGAATTTTTTCGATGTGATTTTTGAGAAATCCCATTTCATGAACCTTGGGCAACGGGTTTTAGACGATAAATGATGACATCAAAGCTGACATCCAGCAACTCTCCGCCAACGGTGCGTTCTCTTCGCTCACGCAGTCCCGGGCGGGCGGCCTGGGCGGGTTCTCCGGTGCCGGGGGATTCTGCCTGATTCATAAGTGCCGCCAATAGAGGATTGGCGGGGCGCCGCTCGGCACGTGCGGCTGCGGCGGGGCGTGCGGCAGTTCCACCCATGCGGGCATCGGGGCGAAGATAGGCGGGCCATAACTGCTGGTTGCCATTGGTAATGCTTAGGTTGCGCACGACGATCTGATTGTCATCCGATGCCAGAACATTGAGCAGCCCCCAAAGTTTATCTTCATAAATTCTTGCACTGACTGTGAAAGGCACTTCCTCAAAGAGTTCACGTCTCCTCTGAATTGCCGGCGACGGGGCATCTGGCGATGTCCCCGGCCCGGCCTGTGCAGTCTGGGCGGCCTGGGGACCTGCAAACAAACCGCCTGTCGGAGCTGCTGCCGGACGGGCACGGGTGCCTGTTCTCGTTGTTGCCTCGCTTCTGGGCTCAATGCGCACCAGTTCACTGATTCCTGTACCAAACAAAACCAGCGCCAAATGTCTCATACTTTCCAGCTGGACCATTAATTGCGGAATCTCCTGAGGCTCAGGAAGCGCGCCCTCTAAATATTCCTTGAGCCCGAACGTGGGATCTCTGAGAATTACACCGTCTTCCCCGCCCTGGGTCGCTGCGGCGGCACCGGCGATCAATGGAGGAACAAACTGTGTTCTGACAAAGTCCCCAAAAAGGGAACGACTCATCTGAATCGGCGTAATCTGCCCTTCAAGCATAATATCTTTCAGTTCAGCCCGGCGTTCAGAAAGCGTCTGGTTTTTATCCCGTAAAAAGATATAACTTTCCTGGGATGGAAAAGGACGCATGGCGGCCAGTTGTGTCTGACTGGTCTTTAATCGCGCCACATCCGCCCGCAATTCGGCGGTCTGCGAGCCGGTGCGGAGAATCATCACCACCAGAATCACGACGGCAATCAATGAGATTCCCCCGCTGACAATCAAAAATTTATAGCGCGTCCAATTCATAACGACAATGCCTCACTCAAATGAATTTCAATACGAAACGTTGCAATGCTCCGCCGCATATCCGCACCGCCGCCGGCGGCCAGATCCGTAACACTTAAAGTGAATTGCGTGTCAGTGCTAAAGGCGTCTGAGGACTTTAAATCTTCCAGGAACTGCAGGATCGGCGCGTTATCCGGACGACTGAGGTCCTCATAAATCCGGTCTTTGAAGAAAGAGCCAATCAGCACCAAACGCCGGGCGGGATCATTTTCATCCGGACGCAACTGCGTAATCCAGGCACCATCAGGGAGATGCTCCCGAATATCATCCAGCACACTGGACCATTGAGCCCGCTCGTTGGCCAGGGTTGCGATAACCGCCAAATCGGTCTCAACCTGTTCAATTTCACGTTGAACACTTTCCATCTGACGTGACCAGGAATTCAGCTCATCGACTTGGCCCTGCAAAACGTCTCGGATTTCGCGCTGATTTTCAGCATCTTTGTAGGTATGTACAAATAAAAGAGCCAAAATGGCCACAACCAGAAATCCGCTGCCGGCCAGAAGCCCCTGCTTTTTCCGGAAGAGGCTCTCGCGGACAATGGAGGGGGGCAACAGATTGAGTTCGATCGGGGTATGGCCCGCTTTGCGCAGGCCAAGGCCTACAACTTCTGCCAGGAGATGCCAATCTGAGGCAATTCGATCTTCGTCCACACCCGGCGCAATTTGAATCGCCTGCAGGGGGTTGAAATATTCAACCTCAATGTCTAATTTTTCCTGAAGAAAAACATCAAGATACATCATGACACAGCTGCCGCCGGTCAACAAAATTCGCCGCGGAGCCTGACCATTCTGCTGACTGCGGTAGGTATTAATGGATCGGACAATCTCGGCATGAAGGCGGGTCATGGAGCTGCGGATACATTTACTAACCTGATCCGCCTGCGGATCTTCCAGCGGTTCGTATGCCCCGCCGAGGGCCACCATGGAGACCTGCTCTTTCAGAGCTTCGGCCTCACCGAAACTGATCTTAAAATCATTGGCAATATTCTGCGTGATTGTATGTCCTGAGACCGGAAAACTCCGGCTCCAGACCCGTTCTTCCTCCGCAAAAATCACGCTGGTTGTTTTGGCACCCATATCCAGGATCATGGTGCAGCCTTCGCTCTCCGGATAAGAGTGCCTGTACGCGTTATACAATCCCGCAATGGAGATATCAACCAGCTCTGTCTCCAGGCCGGTTGCCCGGACGGCTTCGGCCAGATTTTCCACAATGTCCTGCTTGACCGCAGCCAGCAAAACATCCATATCCCCTTCAGAACCGGGTAAAATTTGACGGTCCCAGACGACTTCGTCAAGATGCGGAATATTCTGCTTGGCCTCGTACTCGACAATTTGAGAAACTTTATCCCCCGAAACCGGTGGCAACTTGACGTATCGCGAAAATACGTGCTGTCCGGAAAGGGACAAAAGGACATGTCCGGGCTTCAAGCCCATTTCTTTAAAGAGTTCATCCACCGCAGATCCGGTGTACACCATGCGGTTCGCTTCATCCTGTGGATCAAGTCCGATCGCCCGGGTACCGTAATTCACCAAGGTCAGTTGATGATCTTTGGATATCTGAAACTCAGCAAGCTTAATTGTGCTTGCACCAACATCGAGAGTAAGGATTCGTTTAGACATGTAAGGGTGACTTTACAGGAGGTTCAAGGCTTAATGGTTTGAAACTGTTCGATTTCAACCAGAGCCCAGGGGGATTCCGCACGGTTCAGAAGCGGAATACTGTGGGGCGTCTGTGTTGTCCACCAGCGAGAGGCCGCTGTGTTTTGTGGCTGAACCTCCCCGCCGGCAGCACGGCCTTGAACATTATACACCACGGCGACAGCCGAGGGTCGGCCAAACCGCTCAAAGGTGTTCGGGTCCAAAAACATCGTGCTGCGGTGGCGGCCGCGTTTGATGTTCTGGTAGGTGACCGAGCCTGTGAACATATTGGTCAGGGGAGCTCCCTGAGGAAAGTTGCGTTCATCCGCAGTCAGCACCACATAAAAAGTCACAGTCAGTTCATCAAGCCAAGGCAAATCCTGATCATACTCAGTGGTCAGTTGCAACCAGTCCCTACGTCCGTCACGACGTGTGGAGACCCCGCGGACATTGTATTGAAAATCAGGCGTGGAAATTGCGTCAAAGCGAACACTGCGGACGGTAATGAATGTGGACGGCTCGCGCGGTGCGGCTTCCTGGGCAAATCCTCCTGTGAACAGGAGCATGGACATCAAGGTGAACCGTATGGAATGCCGTGTAAGGATCATGGTGGGTCTCCGATAAATAATTGTGTTTCTCTGCAAAACGTAATCCGCAATTTTCCCGAGGAAACGGAAAGAAAAGGTAGTGTGAATCAAGCCCTTTCTAGAAACGGAATGCAAGCAGATTTCGTCAGGTTTCTCATTTTTCTGCATTGTGGCCCTGAAGCGCAATGGGTTTATGCGTTAAGGGAGTCAATAATACTAATCAATGGCAAAAACAATGCAATCACAATGGTCCCCACGATCACGGCCAGAAAAACAATCAGCAGGGGTTCAATGACAGAGGTCAGGCCGGCAACCGCGTTGTCGACTTCGTCGTCAAAGTTGTCTGCAATCCTTCTGAGCATTTGGGGCAGCTCGCCGGTTTCCTCGCCCACCTCCACCATTGAAACCACCATCGGGGGAAAGATTCCGGTGGACGCCAGGGTTGGGGCTATATT
Organism: PVC group bacterium; assembly: GCA_003565035.1. Lineage (GTDB taxonomy): Bacteria > Verrucomicrobiota > Kiritimatiellia > SS1-B-03-39 > UBA6053 > PXAS01. The sequence continues at coordinate 6,099 of PXDP01000479.1, forward strand.
CTCGCCTTCTTTCACAGCGTCGTGCACCACATGAACTGCGGATTCCACGACCGCGTTTCCGGACGTTTCGCCCACAATGGTCAAGGCCTGAAGAACAGGGACTCCTGAATCCATCAACTCACCCAGCGTACGGGTAAAGCGGGCAATCGAGCTTTTCAGAAACATGTGGCCGAACAGGGGCATGTGAAGTTTGGCATTGTCCAAAGCATAGGCACCTTTGGGTGTTTTTCTGGCAAACTTCATTCCAATGACCATCAGAAATATCACCACGGCGGCTATTGGACCGATGGTGATAAAATTGTTTGAGATCCCCACGACCATATTCGTCAGGCCAGGCAGCGGTTGTCCCTGCATCACATCCGCAAAAATTGCTTCAAATTTTGGGATGATGAAAATCATCAGAAACGCGAGAATAATCACGGCCAGTGATAACACCACAATCGGGTACATCATCGCACCCTTCACCTTGTTTTTGATCTTCTGGATTTTCTCCATGAATTCAGCAAGGCTGACCAGCACTTTGTCAAGCACCCCGCCGACCTCTCCGGCTTTAACCATATTGACATAGAGTTTATCAAAAATCTTGGGGTGCTGCACCAGGGCTTCGGCAAAATTGCTGCCGCTTTCAATGGCCTCCTCCATGTCGCTCAAGGCCTTTTTCAGCATGGGATTTTTTTCCTGTTTCCCCAAAACCTTCAACCCTCTGACCAAAGGAAGCCCCGCATTCACGAGGGTCGCAAGCTGGCGGGTAAACGCCATCAAATCCTTTGGACCCACTTTCTGAAACATGACAGGCATGTTGATCTCTTTCTTCATGCCATCGTCTTTTCCTCCGGATTTCTTGCCTTTCGGCTTTGCTTTGGTAGTTTTCCCGTCGGAGGATGTCACCGTAGTGGGGATCAATCCTTTCTCCCGGATCATGGAAAACACCGCCGCCTCATCAGCGGCTTCGACATTTCCGGAATAGGATTTGCCCTTTTGATCTACAGCTTCGAATTTAAATTTTGGCATATAAAAGCTCCTGAAGGTTAACTCATCCAAGTTTACACATGAATCGGACAAAACTGCAAGCAGGAATAGTTCCAGATCCAATAAAAAAACATCACGTGTATTTAATCACTTCCTCCATGGTGGTCACACCGTCCAGGATACAGCGTATACCGTCTTCACGGAGCGTGCGCATCCCCAGTTCCCGGGCTCGGTCTCGGATCACAACCGTGGGACGGCGCTCTGTAATCAGATTCCGAATTGGATCGGTCACCTTGAGATATTCATAAATTCCGCGCCGTCCGTGGTAACCCGTCTTATTGCACTCGTCACAGCCGGCCCCCACATAAAACGGGCGGTCTCCGACCGAATCCCGCGTGAGTCCCAGGGATTTTATTTGCAAATCATCAGGAACAAAGGGGGTTTTGCAGTCTTTACAGATGGTTCGCACCAATCGGGTTCCCATGACCGACTGCAGGGTGGAGGCCACCAGAAACGGTTCCACATCCATGTCAATGAGCCGGGTGATGGCCCCCGCACTGTCGTTGGTGTGGAGGGTACTGAACACCAAGTGACCGGTGAGGGAGGCCTGAATGGAAATCTGAGCGGTTTCCATATCCCGGATTTCCCCTACCAGAATCACATCCGGGTCCTGACGCAGATACGCACGGAGAATACTCGCAAAGGTTAAGCCAATCCGGTGGTTCGCATTCACCTGGACAATCCCGTCAATATCATATTCCACCGGCTCCTCCGCCGTCAGAATTTTCACCCCCACCTCGTTGCGCCTGCCAAGTGCCGCATACAGCGTCGTGGTTTTGCCGGAACCCGTGGGCCCGGTCACCAGGATAATTCCGTTGGGCATCAGAATGTCTTCGGTGAAATTCTCATACACATCGTCCGGCATGCCCAGACGTTCAAGCTCAAGGCCCACGGCACTCTGGTCGAGCACGCGGAGCACCACACTTTCACCAAACTGGGTGGGCAGGGTGGACACACGGAAATCAACCGGCCGCCCGGCAATGTTCAGCTGAATCCGACCGTCCTGCGGCAGACGGCGCTCGGAAATATCCAACCCGGAAATCACCTTGATTCGTGAGATCACCGGCAGGGCCAGATGTTTGGGCGGCGGCGCCATCTCATAGAGAGCACCATCCACGCGATACCGAATTTTAAACTCGTGCTCGAAAGGCTCAAAGTGAATGTCGGAGGCACGGTCCTGCACCGCCTGATAGAGGACAAGATTCACGAATCGAATGACCGGTGCCGCATTGGCGCTGCTGGCTAAATCCTCTTCCGTAAGGTTCGTCCCCGTTCCGATATCCCCTGCATCCTCCAGTTCGTTCTCCAGCTCCGAGAGCATGCTGCCGACCGAATCTGTGCTGTCATCCCCGAAATACTTGAGGAGATGATCCTTGATCTCGCGCTCTTTGGACACCACAAAGGTCACATCTTTGCCGAGGACAAAGCGCAGTTCATCCATAATTTCCGGGGTGATAAATTCACAGGTCGCCAGCTCCAGACTCATCGGATCCGCATTCACAGGGATCAGATTGTACATCCGGGCCAGGGAACCGGGGAGCTGCCGCACCACATCCGTCTCCACTGAAAAATGCTCCAGGTCCAGCACGCGCACCCCCATCAGCAGGGCTTGCTGTTCCATAAGAGAGTCTTCGGAAATAATATCCATGTCCAGAAGAATGGTTCGAATGGAGCGGCCTGTGCGCGTATGCTCATCCATCACATCCTCAGCCTGGGTCGCGGTGACGTACCCATGGTCCAGAAGATGCTGAAGAAGTTGATCGGAATGTGTTGTGTCAGACATAATATTTCAGGGGTGAATCAAAATTAGCCCGCTTGAACTTTTTGCGCAAGCGATTCGGGATCATTCGCTTTCAGAATCATATTCTCAAAACTGATAACCCCTTTTCGATACAAAGTGAGAAGTGAAGTGTCCAGCGTCACCATGCCGTGCCGTGCGCCGGTTTGAATGTCGGAGGTGATCCGGAAGGTCTTGTTGTCCCGGATCAAAGCCTGAATCCCGGGGGTGGTGATCATAATCTCAAAGGCCGCCACCCGGCCGGGCTGGTCGATTCTGGGAAGCAGAACCTGGGAAATCACCGCCTGCAGCGTCGAGGACAACTGGGTCCGGATCTGCTCCTGCTGGTTGGTGGGAAAAGCATCAACAATACGGTCAACCGTTCTCGCCGCCCCGGTCGTGTGCAGCGTGGCAAAAACCAAGTGTCCGGTTTCCGCCGCTGTGATCGCCGCCTCCATGGTTTCCAAATCCCGCATTTCACCCACCAGAATCACATCCGGGTCCTGACGAAGCGCTCTCACCAGCGCCTCCCGGAACGAAGGAACATCCACACCGACTTCGCGCTGGATCACCAGGCTGGTCTTGTGCTCATGATAAAACTCAATGGGATCCTCGACCGTGATGATATGACAGTCCCGTTCCTCATTGATGATGTTAATCATGCTCGCCAGCGTCGTCGACTTCCCGGAACCCGTCGGCCCCGTCACCAAAATCAGTCCCTTGGGCTTGTAGAGCAATTCTTTCGTCTGCGGGGGAAGACCGATCTGCTCTAAAGTGAGCAGGGTGTTCGGAATCTGGCGCAACACCATGCCCACGCCGCCGCGCTGACGGAAAATACTCACCCGGAATCGCGCAAGATCTTTAAACCCGAAGCCAAAATCGGCTCCACCGTCCTCCATGAGCTGACGGATGCAGTCTTCATTGGTGATTGACCGCATCAGCCGTTCCGTGTCCTCCGGCAACAACGGCTCTGTTTCCAGAGCATTCAAATGGCCGTTAATCCGCAATACCGGCGGGCTCCCCACCTCAATGTGCAAATCAGAGGCACCCTCTTCAACCGAGAGTTCCAACAAATCATCCATATTCACATCGCGTGAGGCTATCATCAGTTTGCATCTCCCATGGTAACCCGGAACACTTCATCCAGGGTGGTTTGGCCAGCAATGACCTTGCGAAGTCCATCCTCGCGCAGGGTACGCATTCCCAACTCCCGGGCTTTTTTCCGGAGTTCCCCGGATTCCACCCCACCGTAGATCAAATGCTGCACCTCTTCGGTCACCGTGAAAATTTCAAACAAGCCAATTCGGCCCGAATATCCCGTGTAGGAACAGGAGGGACACCCCTCTCCCCGATGGAGTTCGAGTTGTTCCACCTGTCCGGCCAGTCCGCCCAGCAAACGCAGTTCCCGGTCTGACGGCTTGTAAGGCTTAGAGCATTTAGAACAGATTTTCCGGACCAGACGCTGCGCCATGATCCCGCGCACCGAGGAGGCCACCAAAAAGGGCTTCACCCCAATATCAATCAGTCGTGTCACCGCGCTCGGGGCGTCGTTGGTGTGCAGGGTACTGAACACCAAGTGGCCGGTCAGCGAGGCATTCACCGCGATTTCCGCCGTTTCAATATCGCGAATCTCCCCGATCATAATAATATTGGGTGCCTGACGCAGAATCGAGCGAAGCGCCGCCGAGAAGGTCAGGCCAATATCCGCCCGCACATGCACCTGGTTAATCCCGCTTAACTGATACTCCACCGGATCTTCCACCGTAATGATTTTGCGGTCCGGGGTGTTGATCTCATTCAAACAGGAATACAGGGTGGTGGTTTTCCCCGACCCCGTCGGACCGGTCACCAGAACAATCCCGTCCGCCAGGCTGATCAGGGAACGGAAGGTTTGTTGGTCATCCGTGAAAAAGCCCAGTTCCGGCAATCCCAGCTTGAGGCTGTCTTTGTCCAGAATACGCATGACGATGGATTCACCATGGTTTGAGGGCACCGCCGACACACGAAGGTCAAGTTCGCGCCCCATCACATTAATCTGAATACGTCCGTCCTGACAAACCCGCTTTTCCGCGATACGCATGTTGGACATGATCTTCAGACGCTGAATAATGGCGGACTGGAGACGCTTGGGCGGGCTGTCCACTTCCTGCAGCCCCCCGTCAATCCGGTACCGGACCCGGAGTTTTTTCTCCATCGGCTCAATGTGAATATCCGAGGCCCGCTTTCGGAAAGCCTCGATAATGATCAGACTCACCAGCTTGATGATCGGCGCGTCTTCTTCCGTCGTCTCCTCCGAATCCCCGAACAGTTCCCGCGTCTCATCGGTCGCAATGCCCGAAATCGTGGCCTCGGTCAGCTCCTGGAGCGCCGAACCAATCCGCCCGCCTCCTCCAGCGTAAAAGAGATTGATGGCAGACTTGATCTCTTTTTTCGCCGCCACCACCGGCACCACATCATAGGGCAGGGAATAACGAAGACTGTCAATCGTGTCCAAATCCTGGGGATCGGCAATCGCCACCGTTAACTCATTCCCCCGCTTCCATACCGGCATCACCATGTACCGCCGGGCCAATTCGGCCGGAATACAGTCGATCACCTCCTGGTCCACATCAATTTCACGCAACGAAACAGTCTCCATTCCATACTGCTCGGCCATCACCTGCAGAATTTCCTGGGCGGTCACCATCCCGGATTCTTCCAAAACTTCCGTGACCGTCGAATTCTTTTCTTTGACCAGATATGCGGTTTTATCCGCAATCGCCTGATCAATCATCCCCGCCCGAAGCAGGGTCTCCAACGTATATTCATCATTCGGTGTCAAAACGGTTCCTTGGGATAGAAAGATTTTCGAGTCATATAAAATTGCCCGTCATTAAACGGAAGGGGTCCAGCCTAGACCAAAGACTTACGGTTTCGCAAGCTTTTGTTTCAAAAGATCCAAAACCATGGGCGGATTGGCCTTGCCGCGGCTTTTCTTCATCACCTGCCCCATCAGAAACTGCAAAGCAGATTCCTTGCCGCTTAAATAATCCTCCACCACTTTTCCATTTTCGTCAATGACCTCATTGACAAAGGCCTCGATCGCGCCCGTGTCACTGACCTGGGCCAGCCCCCGGTCCTTGACAATCTGTTCGGGGTTTCCACCCTCCTTGAGCATCACCGCAAAGACCTCTTTGGCCTTGGTGCTGTTCAGTGTGCCTTTGTCCACCAGAGCGATCAGCGCCCCGAGAGCCGGAGCCGGCACCGGGAAACCGCCAATCTCCATATCCTCCTCCGAAAGAACACGCATCACCTCTGTCATCACCCAGTTGGCCGCCGCCTTGGGGTTTTTCCCCGCCGCCGCTTCAAAATAATCGGCAAGGCCCTTGTCCGCCACCAAAACCCCGGCATCATAGTCCGGCAGACCGTATTCGCTGACAAAGCGCGCCTGGCGTGTAGCCGGCAGTTCCGGCAGTTCCGTCTTCCAGGCTTCGATCTCCGCATCCGTAAGCCGAATGCGCGCCAGATCCGGATCCGGAAAATACCGGTAATCATGCGCATCCTCTTTCGTCCTCATCGACCGCGTAACCCCCTGCTCATCATCCCAGCGCCGCGTCTCCTGCACCAGCCGCTCCCCCGCCCCCACCGCTTTGATCTGACGCCGCACCTCATAGGCCAGTGCCCGGTGCACCCCCCGGAAGGTGTTCATATTCTTGATTTCCGCCTTCACGCCCAACTGGTCCGCATCCGGTGCCGCCACACTCACATTGATGTCGCAGCGGATATTCCCCTCCTCCAGATTGCAGTCGCTCACTCCGCCATATTGCAGAATCCGCTTCAGCGCGGTCAAATACGCAAAGGCCTCGTCCTCATTGTGCAGATCCGGTTCGGTCACAATCTCCATCAGGGGTGTGCCCGCCCGGTTGTAATCAATGCCGCTTGCGCCGCGCAGGTGCGTGGATTTGCCCACATCCTCCTCCAAATGAATCCGGTTGATCCGAATAAACCGTTTCACCCCGTTCACCTCGATCTCAATCCCCCCGCCCAGACACAGGGGCTGATCATACTGGGTAATCTGATAATTCTTGGGCATATCCGGATAAAAATAACTCTTCCGGTCATGCTTGCTCACCCGGGCAATCTCGCAGCCCAGCAGCAGCCCCGTCATCACCGTCTTGCGCACCGCCTCGCGGTTCAGCACCGGCAGCGAACCAGGATATCCCAGACAAACCGGACACACCAGCGTATTGGGCGGCGCATCGGACCGCACCGCGCAGCCGCACCAGATTTTGGTCTTAGTATTCAACTGAACATGCGTCTCCAACCCAATGGTTGGAACCAGATTCGCCGTCGAAGCACTCATGCGCGCCCCCCCTCAATTACAGGTTTCCGTGTATGCCAGTCCGTTGTGGACTCAAACGCGTGCCCCGCCCGGAGGAGGG
>PXDP01000142.1 GCA_003565035.1 PVC group bacterium
AGACAGTTCGCTTAAATCACCTTATTCAGCGTCTCACGCAAAGCCCGGCCGCTGGCCTGAAGCCCCTGGGCCTCTTTGGGCCAGAGGGCGATTTCGACATGATCGATCACCCCGGCCCGGCCGACAATCGTTGGCACGCTGATGCTGAGATCACGCAGTCCGTAACAGCCATGCTGCTGGGAGCTGACCGGCAGGAGCTGCTGTTTGTCCAGCGCCACTGCGTGAACGGTTTCGGCGATGGTCGCACCCACCGCCCAGCCGGCGCCGCCTTTGCGGCGAATCACTTCCGCACCGCTCCCTTTGGTTCGCTCAAACAGCTTTTGCTGCAGGGCCGGCGTCACGGCTTTCATCCCGCTCAAAGGCAGGCCATTCACTGCGGCCGAAGACCACACGGGAATCATGCTGTCTCCGTGTTCCCCGAGAATCAGCGCGTTCACCTGCGAGGCATCCAGCTTGAGTTCCTGAGCGATCAAAGAACGGAAACGGCAGGTATCGAGCATGGTGCCCAGACCGTACACCTGCTGCCAGGGAAGATTAAGGGTGCGCACCGCGAGTTCGGTGAGAATATCCACTGGATTGGAGACCACAAACACCTGCGCGGCAGGTTTGTATCCGCCCCGCTGAATGCTGTCCAAAATCATCTTGAAGAGTTCCACGTTGCGGTTGATCAGATCCAGCCGGGATTCATCCGGCTTGCGCCGAAGTCCGGCGGTGATCACAAAAATATCCGAATCCGCCGCGCGGTCGTAATCGCCGGAGTAAATCCGCTGACCGCCCAGGGTTGCCGCACCGTGCATCAAATCCAGCGCCTCGCCCTCGGCCAGGTCCTGGTTCGCATCCAGAATCTGGATTTCTTTAACAATTCCCGCGCACTGCAAAGCAAACGCGGCATTCGATCCAACGCGGCCACCGCCGCCAATGATAGTTGTTTTCATAAGAGTAGAGAGGTTAGAGGTCAGAGGGTAGAGGTGAAAAAGAGGGTAGCGGGTAGAAAAGAGGTCAGAGGGTAGAGGTCAGAGGTTAGAGGGTAGAGGTAAGTCCTCCGTCACGGGATAGCCGGAGGGGATATCTACGTGATACTCAGGATCGGACTCGTGGACATATTTCCTTTCAGAAACAGGCAGAGTGCTTTCCAAGTTTTTTTCCAATCCATTCAGCATGCAGATGCACTCTTGATAAGAGCTCTTTAAGGATTGGAAATCTTCTTCTGTAATGTACGATTTTCGTTTAGAAATTCGGAGATGATGGACCGTTTCTTCCGCTTCACCGCGGGAACGATTGACGCCTTCCATCCTATTTTTGATATGCCGGTCTGCATTTTTCTCCGCCAACTGCGCCGGTGAACTGTTCGAAGAGCGAAGGACTTGGGAGGTCAATTCAAAGCGTTCCGCACGAGGCCAGGACTTCGTGAGTTCCCAAATCCGAATGTGTAAATCACAAAGAAGATTATAGACCTTCAAGTTCTCCACATCTCTATATTGAATCGTACTCACGTGTTTTCCTTTTCTTTTTCCCTGACCTCTACCCTCTGACCTCTACCCTCTTTTCAGGCTCTCCATGATCTGGTTGGTGATCTGTTGTACGAGCACTTCGGCATTGTCGTTGTATTCCTGACCGCCGTTGGATGCGGGTGCATCATGCGGCGGGACGGCGCACAGGACACCCGGACGGAAATCGGCATTGTCGCAGAGTTCGCATTCTTTCCAGGAATCGCGGTAATCATCCATGCCCAGGGATTTGCGAAGACCGATCAGCTCTTTGGCCTGCGATCCGGAAATGGTTTTCAGCGGCTTGCCCAACTGCGAGGCCATCCAGACGGTCTTGCAGTACGCATCGGTGTTTTCCATTTTCCAATACGCATCCTCAATGTCTTTACCCCAGGTGATCACCCCGTGGTTTTCCATGAGTACCGATTGATGGTCCACACCGACCTCGCCCACAACTTGCGCGTTTTCCGGCGAGCCGGGGGTGCGGTAGGGTGCATACCCGATCTGACCCAAAAACACCTCGGCCTCGGGAATCATACAGGTCGGCGGAATCACCCCGGCCACTGCATACGCGGTCGCGTGGGGCGGGTGTGCATGACAGCAGGCTTTGGCTTTAGGCTGACGTTTCATGATGGCCATGTGCGTCATCGCCTCGCTGGTGCGCTTGCGCTTTCCGGCGTACTGTTTGCCGTCGAAATCGATCAGACACATATCCTCAGCGGTCATGAAGCCCTTGGAGATCAAGGTTGGGGTGCACAGAACCAAGTTGTCGCCCACTCGAACGGTCAGATTTCCGCCGTTGCCGTCGACATAATCCTTGGACCAAATTCGCTTGCCGATGTCGGCCATGCGCTCACGCAGCTCACGAATCGGTGCCGAATCATAAAAGGCTAAAAGCGCTTCCGGGGTTTTCGGATCCGAACCCGGCTCCCATTTGTATTCATAATCCGGCACAACCGGCTCCGCGTATACGGCCGCTTTGCCCTGCGGTTTACGGGTCTTGCCCCGGCGGGCATCGTTGAGCAGATCCCGGGCCTGCGGCGTGAGCAGCGCATCGGCGGGAACGCCGGAAGGTCCTTTGGCGGCAAGCAGTGCCTGCATATCTTTTGCGGTAATCAAAGTTTTCATAGCGGTCTCATGCGTTTGGGGGTTGATAAATGATGTGATCTAAAATCATGCAGTTGTAGGCGTCCACCGGGGTATCCTTATGAAAAGATGCCGCCGCCTCGCCGCCTTCACTGAAGGCGATGCGGTCACCCGCGGAAGCACCCAGTTCGTCGAAGACAACCAAGCTGTTTCCTTTCGGCAGCGGTTCCGGGGTGCCGGATAATAAATATTCGCGGGTCGCCGGAATCACCAGCAGAAATCGGCCGCCCTTGAAGGCATCGAGCTTGTGACTCATGGTCACCCGGCCTATCACCTGCCCGATTTTCATGCGTCCACCTCATCGACAATGTTGGTGATCATGTAGCGGAGCGGACTGTGTGGATCTTTCACCCACTCCCGCAGCGCCGCCCCGTCACTGCTGATGAT
>PXDP01000003.1 GCA_003565035.1 PVC group bacterium
CGGGCCTCCTCCACACGGTGCGCCGCCGCCTGGAGGTCGGGATTCGCCGACAAGGCCGCCTCGATGCAGGTCTCGAGCGTCACCCGTTCTCCCCGTGCCGGCATCCCCGCCAACACCACGAACGCGACGCCAACCGCCATGCGCCTCGCACACATGCGCCCCATTTCCCGGTTCCTGATCACATCCATACCTCTTCCCTCCTCGCCCTATTCTTGCTTCGAGCGAATACAGTGCAAAATCGTCAGCGATCGCGGGTCGGCAACGGAATACCAGACCTCCTTGCCCCGCCGCTCCGCCGCCAGCAACCCCGCCCGTCGCATCGACGTCAGATGATGCGAGGTCACCGCCTGCGGCAGCTCCAGCCGCGCCACCATCTCATGGACCGGTAACGCGCCCTCCCGCTCCAGGATCTCCACGATCCGCAGCCGGTGCGCGTGCGCCAGGATCTTCAGCATATCCGCCATCCGCTCTAGCACCACGCCCGGTAACTGCACCTGTTGATTCTGTGTTTCCGTTTTCATTTGGCTCAATGTATATCGCTATATAGATATGTCAAGACGGCAAGACAAGAAATATATAATCAAGGAACGGATCCTGGTTAAAAACGCCAGGTCAGCGAGGCCCCCACCTGATGGAACAGGGCGAAGGTGTAGACGTTGTCGTTATCGGCACCACCCTCGAGGATGCGATAACCAACGCCGAGCTGCAGGCTGTCGCGCACGGTGTACTGCACGGCGCACCGCATGTCGATCGCCCTGCCCTGCGGGGCCGCCAGGGCATCGCCATCGAGGGCCAGCGCGAGGGCCGGGTACGGACGCCAGGCCAGATAGAAACTGGCGAGCGGTACCAGGCCCAGATCGGAATCGGTACCGCGCTGATCACGGTCTTCCAGTGTGATCTCGGCATCGCGCACAAACAGCGTCCCCCCGAAATCGGCACGGAAGTGCCTCGTCTCCCACACCCGGTACCGGTACGTCAGCCGGTAGCTGTCGAAACGGTAGGTGGCGTCGACCTCCGTACCGGCGGGAAAGAGGGTGTCGGCGAACAAGGTATCGCGCGCCAAGATACCGGAGGCGCTGACTTCCAGCGGCGCAGCCGTGATCGCCAGACTGTGGCGGGGTGCAGGGGGCCAGGTCGCCCTGCCCCGCAGATAGACCTCTCCCTGCGCATCGAGCTCGTCAGCCAGCGAAAACCGGGTCCCTGTATCGCCGGGAATGCGCACATCGGCGCGCCCCGCCCACAGGAGTCCGCTTTCAAACTCCAAGGCACGCGGAAGTTCAGCCCCCGTCGTCACGGCAAAAAGCCCCAGGAACGGGATCACGACCCACCGGAGAAGAACAGGGCGCTGCGTTGCCATAAAGCAAACCGGTCGCCGCCGCCAGCCCTGCCAAAAGGAATCATGCGTTTTCATGCCGCACATCATGCACAATGACCCGCCGCTTGTCAAGGCCGGGCAAAACCTCCAGCGCCACCCCCCTTGAATTGCGCGGCGCACCCCGAGCCAGCCAGTAAACCCCACTCTACGGGTCGCTTGCTCCTTCATTCAAGGCGTCCGATCCGTCACACAGGGCCTCCGATCCGTCATAACTGGCTCATGGATCTCGATGGGTATGTGACTTTTAGAAAAAAACGGTTGCAAAATATTCCGCACAGCCCCACTCTCGCGCAAATAGATGATCGATATTACTTTGTTCGGCCAAAAGAGAATCACTATGATTGACAGCAGAAAGCTGGAGCGAATCGAAGAGGTCAAGGCGTCACTGACCGATTTTACACAGCAGCACTTTGCCGACGCGCCCAACCTAGCCGCTTACACCTGCAAGTTGTGGGACCAGATCGGTAGAAAACGGAACTACGTGATCACCGGAGGAACCAAGGAAGTGTGGGCATCGGCGGTCGTTTACGTGATCGCAAGACTGAACTTTCTTTTTGACCGATCCAATCCACACTATTTGCCGCCGAACACAATCTGTGGGTTCTTCGGAACGAAGAAAGGTACCGTATCGGCTCGAGCCTCCGAAATAGAAAAGGCATGTCGAATACGGATGGGACATGAAGGGTTGTGTTCCGAGGAGATTTCTAACGATCTGACTTTTGTGCAACTCTCCAATGGCATCATCCTGAGCAAACGAATGGCAAAGGAAGTTGGAATCATACCCAATCTGAACAAAACCTCGGAGGCGACTTCGAAATCCGCACCGAGCGAGGCTTCCGATGCGCCTCAAGGTGGACGTTTATAGGAGAGGACGTGAAGACAGAGATAATACTGGCGCTTGCGGTGCTCGCACTGACGATGGGATGCGCTACGATCTCGACGGCTCGAAAGAATTTATGCATCAACAATTTGAACACTCTCGACGGGGTCACATTGCAGATCGCGATGGAAGAAAACCTGAAGAATGGCGATATCGCGCCGAGAGACTTGATGTCTTCCTACATCAGGAACGGCATCGATTCGCTGCGCTGCCCGGCAGGCGGAGTGTATGAGTACGGCACTGTTGGGACGGACCCCAAATGCAGCACCCACGGAACATTGACAGATTCCGCTAGCGCGACCATCGCAGTCAAATGAATCTCCGATCGAGATAGGCCCTTTCCCTCGCGGGACGTCCCACCCCATCCCACTGAGCGTACGGACCCGCCTGTGCCGGACACGGCTGAGCGCGATTTGCCAGCTTGACGGTCCCGATCGGTCCATTCCTTGACGTATGAGGCTCTTGCTCTCCGTCTTTGGCTTTCGCACTGGCGACCGCCTCCGGATCCAAGCGTGAACGCCGACGGGCAGAGGCCCCGCGCCGAAGGGATATCGCCCGGCAGGCAACGGCACATTCACCCTTTATGGACATCCCCGGATTGCTGCCCGCGAATGACGCGAGCAGCGAGTCCTCGAGCAACAGGCAGACCTGGTCTGCAATGAGCGGAGCGAATGGCAATAACACGAATGGTTATGGAATAGAGCGCTTTGCACCGATTGAAAATCCTGCAATTCTCGGCGAGTTACCGCCACATA
>PXDP01000191.1 GCA_003565035.1 PVC group bacterium
GACCACCCAAAGATGCTCCAAATCCAAATCCTCCCGTGCGATGTGCATGGATTTTGACGTGGCCGGCGCATCCGCGCATTTGAACTCGAACCCCCAGCGTTTTCCGTGGCGGAGCAACAGCAGGTCCAGTTCCGCGCCACCCTGCGTGCCGTAGAAAAACGCGTCACGCTGGCCGTGGGCGATGAGCGTTTGCTCGAGCGCAAAACCCTCCCAACTGGCACCGTATTGGGGATGCCGGGGCAAATCCATGGCCACATCCAAACCGAGCAACTGGTGCAGCACCCCGCTGTCACGCAGATACACTTTAGGCGATTTCACCAGCCGTTTGCCCAAATTCTCAAACCAGGGCGGCACTACCCGCAGCATAAAGGTCCCGGCCAGAATATCCCGGTAACGCTCTGCCGTGGAACGCTTGACCCCCATGGCTTCGGCGAGCCGACTGGCATTCCAGGTTTGACCGTGGAAATGAGCGAGCATCATCCAAAAGCGCCGCAGGGCGTCGGGAGCCACCTCGAAGCCTAAATTCGGGATATCCCTCTCCAAAAATGTTCGCCCGAACGCTTCGTGCCACTCCATGGCATCCTGATCGGTTTCAGCCAAAAAGGCGGGAGGAAATCCGCCCCGGAACCAAAGCCGATGCAGATTATCAGCATCCGTTTCTGACAGGGAGAAGCCGGACACATCCACAAATTGAATCCGTCCGGCCAGGCTCTCTGAAACACCTTTCACGACATCCCATGAAGCGCTTCCGAGTAAAAGAAAGCGGGTCGATCTGTTTCGACGGTCGCAAAGGGGGCGCAGCAGGGTGAACAAGTCCGGCAGACGCTGGACCTCGTCCAAAATCACCAGACCCTCGCAGGTCTCCAGCACGGTCTGCGCACTATGGGTCAGCGCATCCCGGTCGGCAGGCACTTCAAGGTCAAACCGCGTCACCGGCTCGGGCCACTTCGCAGCCACTTGATGGGAGAGCGTCGTTTTCCCGACCTGACGGGCACCGACAACCCCCACCACCGGCGATTTTTTCAAACGCCTCAGAATGTCTTCCACCAGGTCTTCCCGCTCGATTTCTTGCATAAAACTCCTTTGGTTAAGGATACAGGCTATCCTGAATTACGGATCAAAAATATTTCATACTTGTATAATGCACCCTATAGGGGGCAATTTACAAGGTTATTTTGCGAAAAGTTATGCATTCCAACACAAAGGGTCAGACAACAACGGTCTGAGGGTGGGTGTTTTTCTTCTTTTGTATTTACCCGGGCCCCAAGGATGTGTCTTTCCGCGTCAAAAAGTAAACGCCTTGAATCTGCGCTCCACCTCTTCCCGCGCCCGCGTCCATTCCTCCTCGGTCAGTTGCATGGCCCTGTCATCCCGCATGTTTTTCAGATCAAACACCCCGCTGCGGATAGCCAGGGTGCTCCACACATACACCTGATAGGGCGTTCGTTCTGAAGCGTCCTGCTGCGCAAGAAACAACGAATACAGCAGCAGACCCTCCTTCATGCCGATCTCCGCGCAGCGTTTCAGCCAGACATGCGCCTCCTTCACATCCTTCGCCATTCCCCGCCCCTCCCACAAGCGCATCCCCAAATAGAGCATCGCCTCCGGCAAGTCCTGCGCTGCGGAGGCCCGATAGAGGGCTTGGGCTTTTTCCGTGTCTTCCTGAACATCTTTGCCTTCAAAATAAAGAGACCCCATGCGGAATTGCGCATCGGCATCTCCCGCCTCTGCGGCGGCGGTCAACAAGTGTACCCCACGCGCAGGTTCGGCTTCCAATACGTCTTCAATGCCCTTCACCCGGATGATCCCCAATTCCCGCATTGCGGCGACATCCCCCAGGCCTGCGGCACGCTCAAACCATCCAACCGCCACCATCGGTCTCGCCTCGATTCCGGCAAAGCCGCCCAGCAACATCCCGGCAAACTCCCGCATCGCTTCGGGATCGTTTTTTGCCACCTGGCGGCGCAGATGGGAAAACCGGACGCGATTCTCTTCGATGCCCGGCAGTTTCCGCCGACGGGTCAGTTCCCCCAGATTCACATCCGCATAGGCGTGATAATGAAGATGCTCCCTTCCCGTAGCCAACACCTCCCGCAAAAGAGCTTCCGCACGATCCAGATCCACCTCCACGCCCCAGCCTTCCATATACAACCGAGCCATCTCAATATTTGCCGCATAAAAGACAGGGTTCACCTCCAGGCACCTGGTAAACGCCTTCAGCGCTTCCCCGTACTGCCGCATTTCCATCTCCCCCACCCCTGTATTGTACCAAGCCTCGGCACTGTCCGTCTCCAACGCCGCGTACCGCCACCAGGCCCGCGCCTGAATCAGATCCTGCTGCTGATAATAATGCATCGCCAACGCCATCCACCCCTCCTCCAAGTGTGATCGCTCCAAGAAATCGAGCCCTTTTTCGATATCCGGCTCCACGCCCTGACCCTGAAGATACGCATTCCCCATGTTCAACAAGCCCCGCGACATCCCCTCATCCGCCAACATCTCCCACAACTCCCGGATGCGCGGATCGTGGGGAGGCAAAAGCCAATCGCCCTCCGGCTGCCGATGGCCATGCACATAGAGCACATTCAAAAACAGTTGGGCGGACGTATCCAAAGCCGCCCCCTCCAAAAGCAGCAAGTCGAGATTCGCCGCACCCGGAGAACTCTCCAGAAAAAGCCGGGTGCCCTTCGAAGGCGGTAGAACCCCCTCCGAGGATGCCGTTTTCGGATCGGGAAACGACTCCTGAAGCTTTGAGGTCAGCGTACTGAACATGGCACCGATCACCAACCGTTCCCGCTCCGACGCACCCGCATATCGGGCACGCAAACGCGGCCCCTCCTCCGCAAGCACCCTTTCCGCCGACCGATCCCCAAGCCAGGCCTCCATCTTCTCCTGTCCCTCTTTCAGCGCTTCTCTGATCTCTTCCGGAGAAAAATCCGGGATATTCTGTCGTTTGAAAGGAGCTGACACCACCCCCGGGTCAGACGCGCGGCTCTCCGC
>PXDP01000244.1 GCA_003565035.1 PVC group bacterium
GCGGCCCGGGCCCGGATATAGGGGGCTAAAAACAGGGTGTAGAGCAATTCCTGAGAGGCTTTGACTTTATGGCTTTTCCATTTGTCCATCTGCTGGAGGGCCACCCGCAGCCAGGCGATATCCGATTCGGTGGAGGCTTCCCGAACCCAGGCGGCAAAGCCGGGGAACATGACATCGAGCAGACCGGTTTCACACCATTGATCGAACGCGTCGTTCATGCTGCCGCTGTAAAAGAACTTGAGGATTTCCTCGTACATCCGTGCGTGGCTGGCGTGGGCCAGGTGGTCGCGCTGACGGAGAATGGCCTCGTAGGTGTTTTCTTCGATTTGAATGCCCAGAGTGGAGGCGAAGCGCAGTGCGCGGATCATACGGACCGGATCCTCCTGATACCGCAGGTCCGGATCGCCAATGGCGTGCACCACTTTTTTCTCAATATCTTTGAGTCCGCCGACGTAGTCGATGATGGAAAAATCGGCAATGTTGTAGAAAAGCGCATTGATGGTGAAATCGCGGCGGAAGGCATCCTCTTCCGGGGTGCCGAACACATTGTCGCGCAAAACCACCCCGGTTTCCTGGTTGACGACGCTGTCCCGGTCGCTGCCGCGCTGACGGTGAGAGCGGGGTTCGGGCTCGTCGGAGTCGGGGGTGTCGGGGGTGTCGGACACATCTGACGGATCGGTCTGATCGGACCCATCGGACGGATCAGGAGCCTCGTCGTCATTTTCTTCGTCAGGAGAATCGTCGGCGGCGCTGGCGGCGCGGAAAGTGGCGACTTCAATCACTTCGTCGCCGAAAATCACGTGGGCCAGGCGGAAACGGCGGCCGATGAGACGGCAGTGGCTGAAGCAGCGGCGGACTTCCGGGGGCGTGGCATCGGTGACCACATCAAAATCTTTGGGATGTTTTCCCAGCAGCAGGTCGCGGACACATCCGCCGGCGAGGTAGGCCTTGTAGCCGCGTTCATGCAGGCGGTAGAGAACTTTCAGGGCCGCCTGACTGATGTCTTTGCGGCTGATGTTGTGGTCGGGACGGGGTAAGATTGTTGGTTCCATGCAGGTTATTCTTGATTTTTTGTGAAGTTGATGTCCCTTATAGAGCTTCGACAAAAACGCAACCGAAATCCGGGCGGGTCCCGGGGGAGTCTTATGAAAAAGAATACTGAACTGCTGTTAAAACGCATGCTGGAGGCGATCAGTCCCTCCGGATACGAGGGCCCTTCGGCCAATATTTTTAAAGCGGAGGCCGAGAGCTTCGCGGATACCGTGAAGCGTGATTTGCACGGCAACACCATCGCGCACGTGGCGGGAACCGGCGATTTGCGGGTGATGTTTGCGGGGCATTGTGATGAGATCGGCTTTCTGATCACCCATATTGACAAGCGAGGGTACTGCTGGATTGCGCCGATTGGCGGCTGGGATCCGCAGATTGCCCAGGGGCAGCGGGTGCAGATTCTAGGGCGCAACGGGGTGGTCAAGGGGGTGATGGGCAAGAAACCGATTCATCTGATGTCGCCCGAAGACCGCAAAAACGTGGTGCAACTCAAAGACATGTGGGTGGATATTGGTGCCAAAGACCGCAAAGAGGCGGAGAAATGCGTGGCCGTCGGCGATCCGATGGTGGTGGATCAGGGCTATGAACGACTGCTTGGCGACACGGCCGTGGCCCGGGGCATGGATAACCGGATCGGAGCCTTTGTGGTGCTGGAGGCGGCCCACCGGGTGGCCAATGCCAAACCGAAAGCCTCTGCCTCCCTGTACAGCGTGGCTACGGTGCAGGAGGAAATCGGGCTGCGCGGAGCCATGACCTCGGCCTTCGGTGTGGACGCGCATATGGGCATTGCTGTGGATGTGACCTTTGCCGGGGATCATCCCGGACTCGGCGATGCCGGCCGGGCCCTGAACGACTGCGAACTGGGCAAAGGCCCGGTGCTCACCCGCGGTCCCAACACCAACGCCGCCGTGTTTGATTTGATCGTCAAAGTGGCTAAAACGCAAAAAATTCCGCTGCAAATCAATGCCGAGGGGCGGGGCACCGGCACCGACGCCAATGCGATGCAGTTGAGTCGCGCCGGCATGGCCACCGCTCTGCTGAGCATTCCCAACCGCTACATGCACAGTCCCTGCGAGATGGTGGATCTGCGGGATGTGGAGCACTGCATCGAGCTGATGGCGCAGACCGTCCTGGCCCTGGATGCGGAACACGATCTGACCCCCTTCTGATGCGCCTGATTCTCGCCAGCTCTTCGCCGCGCCGTCAGGATCTCCTGCGCGCGGCGGGGTTTTCGTTTGAAGTGATTTCGCCGGATGTGGACGAGTATCTTTTTCCCTATGAGGATCCACAGGACGCGGTGATGCGGCTTGCGGAGCTGAAGGCGTTGGCCGTTCACACGCAGGAACCGGATGCAATGATTTTAGCGGCCGACACGGCGGTGGTGCTGGACGGAGAGATGCTTGGCAAACCGGAGGATGAGGAGGATGCGCGGTGGATGCTGACGTCACTGTCGGGCCGGGATCATGAGGTCATCACCGGCTTTGCCTTGCTTACGGGTGAAGCTCTTCATCGCGAGGCGGTGCTCACCCGGGTATGGTTTCGGGAGCTGTCCGATGCTGAAATCGACGCGTATATCGCCACCGGTGAGCCGATGGACAAAGCCGGGGCCTACGGTATCCAGTCCGGCGCGGCGCATATGGTGCGGTCGATTGAGGGGAGTTACACCAATGTGGTGGGGTTGCCGATGGCGGAGGTGGTGGATGCGTTGGCGGGGGGAAGTGGGGAGGAGTGGGGTGATGAGGTGCTGGGGTGATGGGGAAGGGGCCCGCGAATGGCATAAGCCGTCCCGCGAATGGTGATGAATAAGGGGAAGAGAACTCCAACGGATGGCTTCGCCGGACAGCGGATGAGCGCCAATCGCCTGATTGGCCCAGCGGCCGGCTACGGCCGGCCCCGATGGCCGATCAGCGATCGGCGGTCCCCAATGCACAACCGGCTCCCA
>PXDP01000206.1 GCA_003565035.1 PVC group bacterium
TACAAAGAAAAAGGATGCGGTTTTTTAGAATCCGTCTATCAGGAGTGTCTTGAGCGCGAATTCAGTCTGCAGGATATTCCTTTTACAGCACAGCAGGCACATCCTCTCTCTTACAAGGGGTATCCATTGAAACAAACCTTCCGCTCAGATTTCATCTGCTTTGGAAAGATTATTGTAGAACTCAAAGCGGCGAAATCCTTGGCAGATGAACATCGTGCCCAGGTCTTGAATTATTTACATGCCACCGGATACCGTCTAGGACTTCTCATCAATTTCGGAGCCCACCCCAAAGTCGAATGGGAGCGAATCGTACTGTAATTTTTGGCCCACGAAAGGCACGAAAAGCACGAAATAAATTCTATGGGTTCCGCGAAGTTTTTTAAAAAAATACCCCAACACAAGCCATTGCCATACTTTCGTGTTTTTCGTGCCTTTCGTGGGCATATCCCCCCAACCCTTTTTGTTGTACATGATGCGCCGTGAGTTTCATCTTTTTTTGACCGCCCTAATGTTCTTCACCCGGCTTCCCTGCCCGGAGGGGATCGATCATGATGCGGATACCCTGAATGCCTCCCAAAAATATTTTCCCGTCATGGGCTGGATTGTGGGAGGGGTTTCCTGGCTGAGCTGCTGGCTGGCCCTGCATCTCTTTCCTGCGGAAATCGCCGTGCTGCTCTCTGTCTGTGTCTCCATTCTGCTGACCGGGGCGTTTCACGAGGACGGCTTCACCGACACCTGCGATGCATTTGGCGGGGGATTCACCAAAGAATCCATTCTCACAATCATGAAAGACAGTCGTGTCGGGGCCTACGGCCTCATCGGCTTTCTGCTGCTCCTCCTGCTCAAAGTCCAGGCGCTCATCCTTCTGACGGAACAGCTTCCGGCCTTCGTTCTGGCGGCGGTGTTTATCAATGCCCACACCGCCAGCCGCTACCTGGCCGGCACCTTTGTCTCCTCCCATGACTATGTGCAGGACATCGATGTCAGCAAAGCCAAACCGATCGCCAAACGCAAGCCTTCCCGCGCAGAGCGCATCCAGGCATTGATCTTTACACTGCTGCCCCTTTCCCTCTTCCTCCACCCCTTGGCCTTTTTCATGCTTCCGCTTCTGTTTCTTGTCAAAAGGGTCCTTGCCCCCCTCTATACCCGCAAAATTGGCGGGTACACAGGAGACACCCTCGGTGCGGCCCAGCAGGTCGCCGAAGTGTTTTTCTATCTTCTCTGTCTGCTGCCATGGACTTGGTTCTGATTCGTCATCCGCCGGTCAAGGTGCCGGAAGGAACCTGTTACGGTCAAAAAGATGTTCCGCTTCTTTCCGGATGGGAACTCGGGCTTGATGCCCTGAAAACGGATCTGTTCAGTAAAGCGGATTCCGTATACTCCAGTCCGTCCCTCCGATGTCTTCAGCCGGCAACCCGCTGGGGCCTCCAGCCGGTTCACGTCGACCCGGCGCTCATGGAGCTTCATTTCGGAGACTGGGAAGGCCTGACCTGGGATGAGATTCCACACCCTGCCCTTACTGAATGGATGGAGGCGTTTTGGGAGGCCCGCCCCCCCGGGGGAGAATCCATGCCCGATTTGCAAAAACGCGTTTCGCGCTGGCTGGAGCAAATCCGGAGGTTACCACAACGCCGGGTCATCGTGTTCACCCATGCCGGGGTCATCCGCACCCTGAAAGGACTCCTGGAAAACATCCCCGCCAAAGAACTGTTTCAGATCAAGGTGCCCCACCTTCATCCCTTCCGGTTTGAGATTTAATCGACGGGAGTCTCTTCCGGCACTTCCGGCTCGGCCTGGTCTTCAGCATCTCCAGGCGATTCGAGCACCTCAGGCTCTGCCTGGTCTTCAGCATCTTCAGGCGATTCGAGTGGCTCAGACTCCGCTTCCTCAGAACCGTCCTCAATCGTCTCATCAGGCGCCGTCCGGGCGGTTGCGGCCGCATCCGCGATCGCCTCCTCACGCTTGGCACGCACCATGTCCGCCACCGCCGCCTCGGCACGCTTCAGGGAGGCGAGCACAATCTCCTCCCGTTCCTCCGCCCCCAGTGCCAGGGCGATCCGGTAATAGCCGACCGCCTCCACCGGACGGTCAAGCTTCATCAGCACATCCCCCATGTGTTCGGCAATCACCGACTCGTCGGGTTCCAGCTCCGAGGCACGTTTCAAGTCGATATACGCCTCTTCGTAACGGCCCATCTGATAAAAAATCCAGCCCCGCGTGTCAATATACGCCCCATTATGCGGATCCAGGCGCAAGGCCCGCTGCACATACTGCAAAGCCTGTTCGAGATTCATGGCCCGCTCCGCCCACATATACGCCAAATAGTTCAGAGCCATGGCATGGTCGGGTGCCTTCTCAATCACCTCCGCAAAAACAGCCATGGCCTCCTCATCCCGTCCCAGCCGTTCCAGTGTGGAGGCCATGTCGAACAGAAAGTCCTCGTGAATCCAGCGGGAAGGCTCCTCCTGTGCCTCCGCGAGCCGGCGGGTTTCCTCAAAGGCCTCCAGGGCGGCTTCAAAATTCCGCCGGAACAAATTCGTCCTCCCCAGCAGGCGCATGATGGTGGGGTCTTCAGGTCGCCGGTGACCAAGTGCCTCAAGGGCTTCAATCAGCACCTGCTCCCGCCGGGCTTTGAGGACATCATCGTCCTCGGCCCGGAACACAAGCCGGATTTGATGCCTCCAGATTTCCTCCAGCAGTTCATCATCCAGTTCCGCGGCCCGCAGGATCGGCTCCACCGCGTCTCCAGGGCGTCCCACCGCAAGCAGGGCCATGGCCCGCAGGGTAAAAAACTGGGTCAAGTCCTCCAAAGGTTCACCTTGCAGTCTCAGCTGATTCAGCCGGTCCAGAGCCGAGGCGGCTTCATGAAATTTCTCAAAACTCAACGCAAACGCCCCTTTCAGGGAAAGAAGATCCACATGATCCGGATGATGCGTCAGAGCCGTGTCCAGCACTTGCAAAGCCCGGTTCGGAGCATCCCCCTGAAACATGAAGAGTGCCAGTTTCCGGAACGCATCCACTTCCCCCGGATCCAGTTCAACCACCCGGGCATATGCGGCCATCGCCAGATCAGGACGCCTTGCCAGCTCCGCCAGCAAACCCTGCATAAAATGCCCGAACGCATCCTCCGGATTCTCCCGCAAATACGCGTTCAGCACAAAAATCGCCTGTGAAGCATTTTCCCCCAGACTTTGGACGAAATGAACCAGAATTGTGTTTCGAACCTCAAGCGTCCTCCCCGTAGCCTCGTCGAGTTCACGGTACAGCGGCAGCATCGCCGCTGCGGAGGACTGCCCGACCAGTGCCGCCTGCAAAAACGTGAACGGCACATGATCCGGAAATGCGGACCGCGCGGCCTCCAGAACCGACAGCGCCTCGTCCCGCAACGCGTCCGAGACCATGGGCTCTTCCGCCTGAGCCGCCTCCTGGAGCAGCAACTCCGCATGGAACTGACGAATCCGACGGTTCTCACCGGGCAGCCCTGCCCCTTTGCGTGTCACCTCCAGTGCTGCGTCCGCATCTCCCCGCCTCAGCAGTAAACGCGCGGCCTCCAGATACGGGGCCTCCATCTGCGGAGTCAGCTCAAGCAGCCGAAACAGAAGCTCTAAAGAGGCGGCTTCCTCCTCCGCCAGCAGATACAGCTGAGAGGTCCATAACAACGCCGTAATGTTCTCCGGTTTCCGGTCCAGAAACGCCTCCATCAATTCCAGGGCCCTCTCCGCCTCCCCAAGCTCCAGCATCCTCCGCGACGTCAACAAATACAGCGTCTCGTTTTCAGGATCTTTCTCAATCGCCAGCAAAAACTGCTCCAGTGCGGAGGCCGTATCTTCACGGAATTCATACGACAACCCCTGACTGAAATGAGCAAGGGCTTCCGCAAAACGCTGATTGACCGGTGTCAGGGTTTGTTCGCCCGACTCCAGCACAACAGCCCCGGACGAAGCTTCACGGGACGTATTTGGGGAAACACATCCGGCAAACCAGATCGTCGGGGCGGTCAGGCAAACAAACACCCGAAGCGCGCGAAAGGTTTTTCTTGAAAAACTGTGATCATTCACACGCGGGCCTCGGGGTTGAAGTTATACGTTATTTCTTTTTATGCCGGTCTTTGCGACTGCGCTTGCGGCGCTTGTGCTTGGACATTTTCTTACGGCGCTGTTTCTTAATAGATCCCATCGTAGGTCCTTTTGTTGAAAGTTAAAGCAAGGTTTTCCCTTTTTCCGGATCAGGGAATGATCTTGTTCAACGAGAGTTCGATAATGCCCTCGGCTCCGGCAGCCTTGAGCTGCGGGATAATTTCCCGCACAACATGCTCCTCCACCACGGTTTCCACTGAGTGCCAGTCTGATTCAGACAGGGAACTTACAGTAGGGGCGTGGAGGGAAGGCAAAATTCGGATCACCTCAGACAGGCCATCCTCTTTCACATTCAATTTCAGTAAAACTTTGGTTTCCGCGGCCAGCGCACCGTTGACCAGCATGGCAATCTGCTCGATTTTTGCCCGCTTGGCCTCGTCCGCCCAGGCCTTATGACTGCACACAAACCAGGTGTTGGATTCCATAATCGTGGCCATAATCCGGAGATTATTGGCCCGGAGCGAGTTTCCGGTTTCGGTCAGCTCAACAATCGCATCCACCAGTTCAGGTGCTTTCACCTCTGTGGCCCCCCAGGAAAACTCGACATCCGCCTGCACCCCATTTTCCTCCAGCCAGCGGCGGGCAATACCGACCGCCTCGGTGGCGATCCGCTTGCCTTCCAAATCTTTCGGCTCGCGAATATTCGAATTCTCAGGAACCGCAACCACCCAGCGGACCGGCTTGCGGCCCTGTTTTGCATACTGCAGTTCACAGACCCGGTGGACATCTGAACCGTTTTCCACAATCCAGTCGTGTCCGGTGAGCCCCGCATCCAGCATCCCCAGTTCGACATACCGGCTCATTTCCTGCGCACGAATCAACCGAATTTCCACGTCATCATCATCCACCCGCGGCAGATAACTGCGCGAACTGGAGCTGATCGTGAATCCCGCTTTTTTGAAAAGCGCATAGGTGGACTCCTGCAAACTGCCTTTGGGAAGGCCAAGAATGAGTGGGGATGGGGACTTAGACATAATAAAGCATGGTTTTGTAAATCAAAGGGCTTGGACCGATAAAGAATTGGAGGCCGTTTGTCGATAATTAATCCACAAAAACTCATCAGGCGTGCTCTGTGACAAAGCGGAAGCCCGCAAACAGACTTGATTCATCCTAAACACAGGTGTAACAACACGAATATGGACAAGCTCTTTGCAATTTATCGACCGATGAACCTGAACCACGGGTCCGAACAGGTCCTCAATCAGGTCGCACTCGGCGTTTATGACCAGGCGGTCTCGTCCCATTGCCCCTACTTTATTCAGGACATCCGGAATCTTGAGGGCCTGCAAAACAGTGCGGGCGTCATCGCGCTGATCTGGTCAGAAAATCAAATCAGTCCCCTCCGGGGCTCCGGCATTCCCATCGTTAACCTTTCCAACACCCGGGGGGCCATTCAGGGAATCGCCAACGTCAGGAGCGATGACCGGGCTGTCGGTGCCCTGGCCGCTGAACACCTGCTGGAACGAAAGTATCAGCATTTCATCGTCGTCGGCTACCAGGGCCGAACCTGGAGTTCCGAGCGGGTTGAAGGGTTTACCAAAGCCCTGGGCACCTCATACCAGTCTTTTACCCTTTGCGATTTGGAGCTGGACCGAAAAAAAAGCGGATCGGGCCCCTCCGCCTATTCCGAAGAAATCTGGGAACAATTCTGGCCTTACTTCAAGGACAGTCCTCCCGAAACCGGTCTGTTTACCGCCAGCGACTGGCTGGCCTGGCCCATTATGGAGATGATCCGGAAACACTGCCCCGACCGGCTGTATACAACCGGCATTCTGGGGGTGGACAATCTGCACGACAGTCTTTTTGACCCCCGCCGAACCGCCGGGCTCTCCTCCATTCTTCCCGGGTTCCGGACCGCGGGGGGCTTGAGCCTTCAACTGCTCCTTGAAGCGGCAACGGAAGGAAAAGATATTTCCGGAATTTCCAAAGTGACCCCTCCGGAAAGACTCATCTGCCGGGCCTCCACCGTCGGAGACGCTTGCGGAGACCCCGTTCTGGGGAAAGTCATCCGGGAACTCTGGGGTAGCCTCCGCAGAGGTCACCCCATCTCCCTCCGTACAATCGCCAAAGACAATCATATCGGCCTCCGCAGCCTGGAAATGCGCTTTGAAAACACCGTGGGAACTCCCGCCCGGACTCTTCTTGCAAACATGCGGGTTCAGCTGGGCAAAGAACTCCTCACCGAAACCGACCTGCCGATCGCCATCGTATCCACCCGCTGCGGCTATTCCAATACCACAACCTTCTCAAACACTTTCCGGAATGCCAGCGGACAAACCCCCAGAGAATGGCGGAAACGCTATCAGCACCCCTACGTCAATTCATCCCGCAATACGCCCATTCTGTAAAGGCATCACACAATCTTCAAGCAGCTCCCCCCGCTCAAATCGCCGAAGATTTCTCAAAAAATGCCGAATCAGGGTCATCGATTCCCCCCGGTGTCCGCCGGCCACGTGCGGGGTAATCCGGCAGCGGGACTCGCTCCGAAGCGGGTGACCCTCGGGCAGCGGCTCCGGATCCGTAACATCCAGCCAGGCATAAAATCCCGGATCGAGGCTGAACCGGGCCAGCAGAGCGTCCTGATCCACCGTTCGCCCCCGCCCGATGTTGTAAAACACCGCCCCGGCTTTCATCAGCCCTAAACGTGTTCCATTAAAAAAACCGCGCGTGGAGGGACTGTCAGGCAGGATGTTGACCACATGATCCGCCTCCCCCAGGGCGTCCATGAGCCCGGTGTCATCCACCATCCGGACCGGCTCATCCCCCCTCACCCGCCTCCGGTATCCTGCAATTGACATCCCGTACGGAGCCAACAGGTCAACCAGGCGCTCTCCGATCGCGCCATAACCGACGATTAAAACGCTCTGCCCCCGCAGCGGCACACATCCATCCCGGTGCCGCAGCCAGGCATCTCCTGAAGCAAAGGCCGGCGTCGCCAGCCCCTCCGGCAGTCGGCGGGACTGCGCCAGCATAAAGGAAAACACATGATCCGCGCAGGCCTCATTATACACATGCGCGCTGTTCGTCACGAGAATCCCTTTCTCCTGAACCAGGGCCCGGAACGCCGGCGTGTCGTAACGCGTAATCCCCGAACTGCTCACATGAATCCACCGCAGCCGCTCCGAGAGAGCCACCCCCTGCGGGTCCGGCTGACCCAGGGCAATGTCCGCCTCCGCAAACCCCGCGTCCAGGGTCCCTGACCCCAGCACGGTGCCCGACGGTTTTCCGGAAAACAGCAGTTCATGTCCCCGAAGCCCCGCGCGCAAAAACGCCAAAGCCTCCTTCGGCAGCCAAAAATCAAGATAGATTTTCATGCATCAGGGTCTTGCTATATTGACAGGTATTTTAAAGAACAAATTTGCTATATTGACAGGTATTTTAAAGAACAAATTTGCAATATCAGCAATTGGTCTGAGAGTGATTGCCACTTTATTACGACAGGGAGTTCATGATGATCATCGGCATTCTTTCAGACACACACGGCAATATCACCCGCACCGAAGCCGCATTAAGTGCTTTGCAGTCCGTGCCGGTGGAGCAGATCATTCATTGCGGGGATCTTGGCAGCGAAGAAATTGTGACCCTTCTCTTCGAACAGCAGGAGAACGGGATACCGGTCACAGCCGTCGTGGGCAATGTGGATGAATGGAATCCCGACATCATCCTCTATGCCAAAAAGCTGGGTCTCCCCCTGTCCCGTACGGCAACGCTGCAACTCGACGGCATCACTGCGGCGGTGTGCCACGGGCATCATGCGCAGAGCATGGAGGCACTGCTCAACACGCCCGGGGTCCGCATAGTGTTCACGGGTCATACCCACATTCCGCGGGACGAACAGATCGGCGCCACCCGGATCCTCAATCCCGGCGCCCTCCACCGCGCGGAGGTCCCGGGGTACGCATTGTTTGACACCACATCCCAAACCTGGACCCGCACCCCGCTGCGGCTCTGAACGCTTACCGGGGCAACCAGACCTGAACCGTTTTCTGCTGACGCCCCCATTCCAGGGCCTGACGGTGTGACCGGAAAAACAAATCCAGCTTGTTGCCTTTGATGGCCCCGCCCCGGTCCTCCACCCGCCCCCAGCCGTACCCCTCCACGTAAACAATCGTTCCAAAGGGCAGCACCGTCGTATCCGCTGCGACCGTTCCGGGCCTTGCCTGCGTTCCGGAGGCCGTCTGTCCCACAATTTTCCGCTGGCCTTTCTGCGGGCCGGAGGCGAAAACCGGCGGACCCAGTCCGAACCAACTGCGCTTCCATCCGCAACAAATCCCGCAGGGACAATATCCGGTGACTTCCATCTGCATCACACGGTCCGGACGCCCGCGGGGGCGCTGAAAATGACGGGTTGCACATCCCGGCCCGACAGAAAGCAGGCCGAACAGCAGGAAAACGTTTAGGGAAAGCAGGCGAATCTTCACAGAAAAATACTACACGCCGAAGTCATTCCTGCAATCAAAACCGTCATCAGAGTCCCCGGGACCGGCACCAAGCCCCCGGTGTTCCCACAGGGGATCAGGCGGGCCAGACCCAACCCGCAGCGGTCAGCGCCCGCAGAAGGACCTCCGCCTGTACGCCGGTCTTTTCCGAGAGCGCGGGGACGAAACCGGCATTGAACCACGGGCGCTCCGTCCATTCCAGCGCATTCTCACGCCATCGGATTTTTTCAACCCGTCCGTGCCGGATCTCCAGCAACAGTGGGGTGTTTTTGACGTCAACCCTGACTTCAAACCGCGGAGTCTGCCCCCAAATCCAGTCCACCGACTGAAGGCGGCGGGCTCTGTCGCGGAGCGCCTCCCCCCCCGGCTGCCCGGGCACACGAGGCCCGAAATCCTCTTCCGCCCGTTTAACAAACACCTCAATCACATCCTCCAGCGCATGCCCCGACAGGGACTCCGACAGATTCCGCACCCTCGCCGGCAGACTGCTCACCGCATGCGTTTTCAGCCGAATCCGCGGTGCGGACAAAGCCGCCCGCATCATGGGAAGATCCGCGTCCCAGAGAAGCGTCCCGTGATGCAACACCCGCTCCTTCCGATAACAGTATGCCGCACCCGATATTTTATACCCGTCCACCAGCATTCCGCCCGTCGGTGCGGTTTCCGCCTGAACGCCAAGGAGCCGGAGAGCATCCCGCAAAATACCATGCAGCCGGTCCGGACGATAGGTTTTGCGGTCAACCACCCAGGAAAAATTCACATTGCCGGGATCGTGATAAACCGTGCCGCCTCCGGAAACACGCCTTGCCAGCAACAGCTCTTTTTGCCGAATCACCTCCAGATTACATTCTTTCCATGGATTCTGGTTTTTTCCCATCACCACCGCCCCGGGTCCCCGCCAGATCATCAAGGCCGGCACATCGGGTCCGCCCCCGTCCAGGAAAAGTTCCTCCGCCGCCAGGCATTCAAACAGACCCCGGGAAGCGAGATCAATCAGCTGCATGATCCGCCGGTCGTAGGAGAGGGCTCACCCGCGGCCATTCCGATTCAAAATTCGGAGTAAACACCCCGGTCTCCAGAGACGACTCAATTCGGGACACCGGCCAGAAGGCCCCCTCGTCAATCTCTTCCGGATGCAATGCAAACGGCCCCTCGTGGCGCAGCCAATAACTCTGAATGCGCTCGGACTCCACATCCGTCCGCCAAAGGTAACTGTATAGATACATGGGCTCGGCCCCTGCAATGCCGAGTTCCTCCCGCAATTCCCGGCGGGCCGCCTGGTCCGGAGTTTCCCCAGCATCCACGTGACCTCCCACCGAGGTATCCCATTTCCCCGGCTGAATATCTTTCACCTTGGAGCGCTTCTGCAAAAAAACCTCTCCGGCGGCATTGACCACAAAAACATGCACCGCCTGATGCAGCAACGCCGGATTCCCATGACATTCGGACCGCCGGGCTTTCCCAATGCAGCCGCCGGACTCATCCACCAGATCAAACCATTCCTCGCCCACTCACCGGCCCTCCGACAGCGGCGGCGGGATCTGAATCTCATGCCCGCAGGCAATACAGGTATGCATTTTATTGGCCCAGGCGACAGGGACCTGCAATTTCTGACCGCAGCGGCAGCAGAAAAATTTAAACGTCGGAGCCCCGAGCACTTCCCGGGCCGGAGCCCCCGTCCCGGCACCTGAGGGCATCGACTGCTTCAGTTTTTGAGACTCAGCCAAATAGGCGTCAAAAAAATGACTCGTCTGCAAGCCCTGGGGCAGGATGCTGTTAGGGTTTCGTTGTGACTCCACCGCTTCAACGACCGACTGCGAAATAAACGCATCATCCGGAACAGAAATTTCACCGGAGTCCTCATGCACCGAGTTCAGAGACTTCGGTGCTAGTACAATCCGTTTTTTCTTTTTAATGTGCAAGGTTTTCGTTGCCATAATTTGCTTCTCCTCGTAAGTAGCGTCTCCTTAACACAATCCCCTGAAGAGAACAAGCTTATGAATATATCCTCCCGCATTCCTCCGAAAATCGCCATTCACTCTTTTACCAATAAGCCCTGGAATCTTGCCGAGTGCCTGGACCGCTATCAAAAAGCGGGCGTCCCCGGCATATCGGTCTGGCGAAACCTGATAGACCCGGCGGAAGGCGGGGTCGGCCTCGAGGAGGCGGCCAAACGCATACACGACAGCGGTCTGAGCGTTCCCGCACTGGTCCGGGGCGGATTTTTCCCGGGCACAACTGCGGAGGCTCGTCAAAACGCGATCGATCTCAACCGCCAGTACCTGGACGAGGCCCGTGCCATCGGTGCCG
The DNA here is from genome assembly GCA_003565035.1 of PVC group bacterium. GTDB lineage: Bacteria > Verrucomicrobiota > Kiritimatiellia > SS1-B-03-39 > UBA6053 > PXAS01. The sequence goes on from PXDP01000206.1 coordinate 10,886, forward strand.
AGATGGTGGTTCTCGTGGTGGGCGCAGTGCCCGGTCAGGCTCTGGCGGAATCCCGCAAGCAGGTGTGCGACGGTATTGCCGCCCTTCTGCCACATGCCGATGCCACAGGGGTCAAACTCGCGATTGAACCGCTTCACCCCATGTATGCCGCCGACAAAAGCTGTGTCAACCGCATGGCCGAAGCCCGCGAAATCTGCGAGGCCCTCGGGCATGCCAAAGTCGGTATCGCCGCCGATGTGTATCATATCTGGTGGGATCCGGATGTGGAGGCCGAACTCCGTCTTTCCGCCAAACAAAACACCCTGTTTGGCTTCCACATTTGCGACTGGCGCGTTCAGACACGCCACCTGCTCACCGACCGGGGACTGATGGGTGACGGCTGTATCGATGTTTCCGGCTTCCGCCGCCTGGTCAACGAGATTGGCTTTGAGGGCTTTCATGAGATTGAAGTCTTCAGTGAGGACTATTGGGCCCGGGATCAGGATGAATACCTGGCCCTGATCCTGGAACGTGAAGAAGCCTGCCGGCCCGCAAACTGAAATTTTCCCAAAAAAGGTTTGCCTGCGTGGGCAATTCCGATATAGGTTTCGCTCTTTTCATCAATTTCAGCCTTTTTTAACTCTGTTTAGGAATAACAATGTCAGTACGAATTCGCTTAAAACGCATGGGGAACCGGAACAATCCTTTCTACCGCATCGTGGCCATCAACTCCTCCAACCCGCATGATGGCAAAGCCATTGAATATTTGGGCACTTACGATCCCAAATCCAGCAGCGGCCGCGTGGTCCTCAAGCATGACCGCTACCAGTACTGGCTGAGTGTTGGCGCCATCCCTTCCGACACAGTGAAGTCCATTGTTCCCCGCGCCATTGAGCACGCCTCCACCCTGCCCAAGTCCGAAGAACCGGCCGAAACGCCTGCCGAAGCGGTTGCCGAAGAGCCGGCGGCTGCGGCAGCGGAGTAACCTCCCCTCATGAAATCCGTGCTTCTGCACATCCTCAAAGCCTTGGTGGATACCCCCGAGGCTCTTGAAGTTTCAGAAATTCACGGCCACGAAACCATCTTTTTCGAACTGCGCTGCGATCCCGCTGATGTCGGGACACTCATCGGCAAAAACGGAAAAACCATCAGCGCCATCCGGACCCTTCTCAATGCGCTCGCACATCGTGAAAACCGTCAGGTTGTTGTTGAAGTGATTGAACCCTGACGCCGGCTATGCTGCGGATTGATATTATCACCCTCTTCCCGGAAATGCTCTCAGGGTTCCTGGACCAGTCCATGATGAAACGCGCCTGCAACCGCGGGGCCGTAAACTTTCAGTTCATCAATCCCCGCGCGTTCACCACGGACGTGCACCACACTACCGATGACCGTCCCTTCGGGGGCGGACCGGGCATGGTCATGAAACCCGAACCGCTTTTTGCGGCGGTCGAATCCGTGAAAACCCCTGAAAGCCGGGTGATCTATCTGAGCCCCCAGGGAAACGTCTTCCGTCAAACCCATGCCGAACGCCTGGCCGGGGAAACCCACCTCGTTTTTCTCTGCGGTCACTACGAAGGTGTCGATGAACGCGTGATCGAGGCCCTGGTGGATGAAGAGATCAGCATTGGAGATTATGTTCTCACCAATGGTGTCCTCGCCGCCGGGGTCGTCATTGATGCTACCGTCCGGCTGCTCCCCGGCGTACTGGGCGGCGAAGGCGCGGCAGAGCAGGACAGCTTCAGCAGTGGAATACTCGATCATCCACACTATACCCGGCCGGAAACCTTCAGAGGACAGTCCGTTCCCCCGGTGCTGCTTTCAGGAAACCATGCCGCCATTGCCGCCTGGCGCAAAGAGCAGGCGCTGGAACGGACCCGTTTGCGCCGCCCGGATCTGCTTTAAGGCGTGACCGGTTGTTCAGGAGGGATGGCAATCACCCGGTTCGCGCCCTCCATTTCCGCGAACTGATGCCGAACGGCCTCCCGCCGTTCCTGCAGCCGCGTCGTTTCCGAACCCTGAATCTGCCCGATCGCCAGGCTGCCCTGAAAAATCCGCGCGAAGCCAACTGACAGAATTCCCAGAAGCAGCAGACAGACCAGAATTTCCAGCAAACTGAACCCGGCCTGCCGGTGATTCCGGAACCGGTCAGTCCGCCGTGCTGAGGTCGGCATCATGCCCGGTTCCGCCTTCCATCCCGTCGCGGCCATAACTGATGATCTCAAAGGCTTCTCCCGAACGGCCCGGGACAAGGTAAATAAACGGACGGTCCCAGCCATCCAGA
>PXDP01000288.1 GCA_003565035.1 PVC group bacterium
GGGTTTCTCCAATCGTTCACATCGGCCATCACCAGTTTTTGATGATACGTTTGCATCAGCAAGTTCCTTGGCAGAATATACCGTGGCTCACGTAACTGTTTAGTCCCCATTTGTTACTACTGTCCGGTTAAATATTGTGAAAATACAGTTGTTTTTGATGTTTTTCTAAAATTTGTTCCTGAGAAATGGAGCACGGGTACTGAAAAGCCTGTAAAATTGACGGACATAGGGGGGACATAGGGGTCACGTCCCGACTTCCGACATTCGCGCCAAACATCTCTCAACAATTCCCCGAACATCTCTATCCTTCTGCATCCGTCTTTGAAATCGCTCTAGCAGTTCAATGAAATGGCGGTAGTACACCGGCGTCAAAAATATCCGCCGCTACTCTATTCCACGGAAGCATATATGGTACCACCCGTTCTCAACATCTATTCGCAAAGGTCTGGACATAATTTAATAAGAGAACCTGTACACTTCAGACAAGACAACCACTAATTTGTCGGAAATCGGGACGTGACCCCTATAGCCTTTTATTCCGAGCCGCGTAGCGGCGAGGAGTTACTATTCCAGAAGTTTCTTCTTTTTGCACCAGGCTCGTATTTCCGAAATGCTCTTCTCCCTTTCTCCGGCGTTTGCTTTTGGATCGTACTTCGGAATCTCCGTTCCCGCAACGGCCCTAAGATTCTTCCACATAATGGCACGGTACGCGATGTTCTCGTGCTCCAATCCGTCGAGAAGGTGTGCAATCGCTCTTTTGTCTCCCACCGCACTCATTGCACTGGCAGCAGACAGGCGCACATCAGGGTCTTGATCCCGCAAACACTCTGCGGCCCTCTCTACCCAAGCGTCACGCTGGCGTAGCGCCCAGCCATCTCTGCCTTTGCTAATCTCCGTAAAGGCTGCAAGGCGATCAGCGCGTTTTGTGCTGTCGAGTAGCTTCTGGACTCTTCGCAGTTTGACTTCTGGGGAATCTGCGGGAATGGGAGGGCCGATGTCTTTCTGACTGGTTCCACGTTTCCTGTTCAGAATCTGACGAACGTACTCCTTCTCGTTCGCGTCAATGCGCCCATCAGACAGCATGTCTTGCAGATCTTCCTCCGGCCTATAACGGATGCATACAAAAAGGTCGGCTTCCGCATCCTGGCGAATCCGCTTATTCGAATGTTCTGCTAATCCGCGCAGGAATGCCATATAGGAGGAGGACGAACGCCTTGTTCCACGAAGATGTTTCAGATAGCCGGACACGACATTGAGCAAGTCCTCCGGATTCTGCTCAACATGTATAAGCCCTCGGTTTCCTCCCAAAAGACGCATTGGTGCATCGTTCTCCCCTTTGACCGTGTCTTCGTCGAATGTCCATGGAAGTGGGTTGACAGTCGGGAAAGGGAACTCCTTTCTCGATGCGAACACTACGACACGCGTCCCCGTTTTCAGGTCGTCATCAAGCTGAGAAGCGAATAGAAGCGTCACTACGTCGGCGGGTACAGCCCCATACAGAACGGTGATAGGCTTCAGGTCAATTTCGTTTGCCGACAACTCACCGCCCGTCCGGACATCCAGAACTTCAGCCATCATCACGAGTTGGCTGAGCTTGCAAAGCTGCCCCACTGTTGAGAGCATCTCAAGCGAACTCCCGCCATACGGCAAACGAACTCCTGCTTCTTCGGCCGACACCGTAGAAAGAAACAGGCACATCAACACCAATAACATCATGCATTTTTTCATGCAGCATCTCCCCCATGTCAAACTTGTTTACGGAACTGGAAGAATGAAGTCCAAGTAGTCTTTGTTCAGACTCTTCACATTCCAACTTCCATTTCGGCCAAGATCATCGATTACATCGTCCGCATTCCCCGGATTCATAAGCAGTCGACTATTGGCACCAGGCGTTTTGTTATGCCTCCCTTCACTGCCATCAAGAACGCTATTGTCCATAACAAGCCCCAGCAAGTGCCCGAGTTCGTGTGAAGCAACGAGTCCATGAGCATGCCCTCTTTCGTCGAGCGTAACGGGAACAGTGAAAGGCGTCGGCCCAAAAATGTACGCCATAATAATATCATTTCGCAGTCGAGTTACGTAAACACGAGCAGACTTACCGGCATCAGCATTACCGAAGTCAGTATGATCCGCACGGCCGCGAGGATCGCCGTCATCCCCCTTTAACATTTCGATAACGCTATGCGGTGCTAAAGCAGAAGATCCAAGTTTAATATTAACTCCAACATACATAGTTTCGACCATATCAGCAATCTTGTTTTGGATAGTGATAAAGTCAGCAAGATCCGTGATCTCCGGTATTATGGTGATTCCTTCGAAAACAAGATCTTCTATCATCGCCAACGCCGCCTCAGGACAGTATAGAATATCAACAACCTGAGGCACATATATGTCTTCTGTGTCTTCACATTCAGACCCTCCTGGCAAGATGGCTTTTGCCACGAAAGTGTAATATGGCGGAGGAACTTTCTCACCAGCACCAATCGCGGGGAGCAACCGATAGAATGAGTCAGATAAGCCTGTGAACTTATCTGCTCCTTCTGCGAGGGTTGCACCAGTATCTGATTTTCCATCCCAAGTTAGAGAAAGGGAAGAGAAGTCAAGTGATCTTTGGTATTGAGACTCGGAGGTCGATGGATCAACGTCAAGCCAATCCACATGCTGACGGGATCCATCTTTCAATACACGCACGACTTCCAATGTGAATGTCCCAGGGAAAGATCCGCCGCTTGGGGGTAACGGCTCCAACTTTACATTGATTGTAGCCTTCTCGCCGAGAGGTGGTGCGAAGTTGTCGGTAGCATCAGTGATCTCGACTTTAATGATGGTCACCATGCAGGTATCGGCACAGAGGATGGTACCGGCGGGGTATTCGTAGCGGAAGCTGATTTCGACATCGGCGGCATTCGAGCTGGTGTTGACTCCTTCAACCCACAGCGTTTGCGGGACGTCGTCGAAAAGGGAGTCCTCATCCAAATCCCATA
>PXDP01000489.1 GCA_003565035.1 PVC group bacterium
AACACCCTGGAGTTCGCTTCGCACATGGGCCTCACCTGGAGCGGCATCCCCTATAAACCTTTCCGGCGGCTTGGCCAAAACGATCCAACGCATCCGACGAATCCGGCTGATCTGACTGATCTCTACCCTCAACCCTCTGACCTCTGACCTCTGACCTCTCCAAGGAGACCTAACTATGGACCAAATCATCATGACCACCTCTCTCGGCACCCTCGGCGGTGCCCTCGCCCTCAGTCTGGCCGCCATCGGTTCCGCCATCGGTGCCGGAACCGCCGGCCTTTCCGCAGTTGGCGCCTGGAAACGCGCCTTTCTGCAGGACCGCCCCGCCAGCTTTCTGCTGGTGATCTTTGTGGGCGCACCACTCTCGCAGATCATTTACGCCATGATTCTCATGAACCGCGTCAAAGAGTTGGCCGCCGAAGCGCCCTCAAGCTGGCCCCTGCTGCTGGTAGCCGGCATTTTCGCCGGGATTGGCATGGCCGCCTCCGCAATCTTCCAGGGCAAAGCCGGCGCCGCCGGTGCGGATTCCCTCGGCGAAACCGGCAAAGGCTTCGGACTCTATCTCATGACCATCGGGATGGTCGAAACCGTCGCCCTCTTCGTGCTGGTCTTCACCATGGGCGTACTGCCACTGTCATAACATTTGAGTGCCAAATCCAGTTCGGCAACTGGGGACAGTAGCAGCTACGGTTTAGAAGACCGATGCTCAACGCATCCAGGACAGCAGCACGAGCTGGCCCGGCTGCTCATCGCCGTCATCATGATCATCCCGGCCGGGCCAGGTAAATCCATCCGGATCCGCATCGTCACTCAGACTGTAGCCTCCGCTTAAATCAATATTGCCGGAGGCCACGATCCCGATGATTCCGTCCGCTCCGCCATTTCCATTCACGTCACCGTTCATGGCAAACACCCAGCCCCCGATATCAGCCCCGCCATTGATCCGGATATCTCCGCCGGTGGAAACCAGTGCCGGGTAATCGGTCGTATTGCTGACCGTGGCATTGCCGTTAATGGTAATATTCCCTGTGGCAATGATTATACCCGTTAAGACAGCATTTGCATTCATCCGGACATCCCCGTCCACAAAAAGCACGCCGCCGGCAGGGTGATTATCTGATCCACGGATCCGATGGTCCCCGCTGATGAACGATCCATTTGCAGTTGCGTATTCCCTGAAGGCCTGAACATCCAGCGAGGGAAGTACCATGAGATCAGGCAAAAAGTCCTCCTGTGCATCCACGGTGAGGTCCGTATTCGTGCTGATCCGGATTTCGCCGTTGGAGGTAATGAACCCGGCTACAAGCGTGGGTCCGCCGTTCGTGAGGACACTGCCATTTGCGTGGGCTCCGTTGTTGCCGATATCGATATCGGCATTGGCGGCAATGATCAGCTGCCCGCCTGCAAGCAGGGCCGCATTGCCGTAGGGCCCGAGCAGTGCCCGCCTCACACCGTCGCCGGAGGGCATTCCGCGTCCCACCAATGCGGCCACTTCCCGTTCATGCTGCCGAAAAACCCCTCTGGACCGCAGCAGCCAAACCCCGTCGTCCGCACCATCCGGTCGGGAAATCCTCACGGAGTAGCTCCCGCCGGAAAAAGAACTCCCGGGCAACAGCAAACCACCATCCTCTGGAATCATCGCATCCTCTTCCGCCATCACCCGAAACGCCTGATGCAGACCGGTCTCCGCAATGACCAAGGCCTGAAGCCGATCCGACTGACGCGTAAGCACAAAGGTTCGCTGCCGGGAGGCCACAAACATCGTGGAAAGAATCAGCGATGTGAGTAAAATCACAAAAACAACCACGACCAGCGTGTTGCCGGACCGCAGGTCCGGATGAAAGGCGTTCGATTTGGTGGGAGTGTATGTGGTTTTCATGGTCTTGCCGGGGTGGGAATTATCGGTTTCGGGGGGTGGTTTCGACGCTGATTCGCCAGTCGCGGGCCTCCGGAACCGGAGAGCGGGCCACATGCTCGCCGGTCAACAGGATTTCTGCGTGGAAAGACGTGGCGGGAGGCAAATCATTTACAAGAATTTCCGCGAGGCCCCCGCGCGGTGTCCGGATAAATGAGCCCCCAAAATCCACCGTCCGTTCCGGACCGGGCCAACTCAAGGTGAAATTTCGGACCCGGGGAATCGTGTCGCGCACGGCGTTCCTGGACATGTTCACCTGCACCTGAAGATAACGGGATTCCGTCATATCAATATCGCCGGTCAAAGGAAGCTGACTGGCATACTCCCAGTCCAGCGCATCGGAAAGGTCCGGCCGGGAACCGCTTCGCAATCGAAAGGACAGGGTGGTGCCCTCCGGAATTTCGGATTCGTGGCGGAAAACCTCAAGTGCCGGAGACTCCAGATTCGTGTCCACAATCCGGGAGGTGAACACCGCCTCGTTGTAATACGTCGTATTTAATTCCGCCGTGCCGAGTATGCCGGAGTAACGGATCATTTCGGCGCGGGTTCCCCAGTCAGCCTCCTGCAAAACGGTGGGTCGTTGGGGATCCGCCTCACCCGGCAACGCGGAACTTGGAATAATATACGTGTCTTCGCGGTCAGGGTCGGCATCCTGAAACCAGGCGGGATATCCCGGAAAGATTCCTCCGCTTGGACTCGACGCCAGCGAGTAAGAGACCACATAACTCTTGTCCGGATCAATCGGGAAATCAACAGGCACACTGGTCACCTGCCCCTGCGGTGGAACCCAGACGGAATTCTGCGGGGTATCGGGATTGCCAAACCGGACCTGTTGGGTGGTGGCCGTGTTAATCCGTTGCGTGGGATTCTGGTGATTGGCAGCTTCGCTGATGAAGGCCCAGCGGATATTCATCCCCTTGCCCGCCTCATCGCTGGCCCGGAAGGTCACGCGCACGCCTTCGCCCATCACCGTAAGTTGATCGCCGGCCTCCTGCCCTCTAAGGACCGTACGCAGCACCGAACCTCCAAAATCTGTGCCTGAGGGAAGCGGGCTGCTTTCGCCGTCCCCATCCGTCTGAAAAGGGGCAAACCAGGCCAGCTGACGCCCTGCAGGACGCAGCCAGGTCCCCATCAGCCCCGGCTCCGTGCGCAACTCGGTCACACTGTTTAAAAACTCCGAATCGCGCCCTTGAAACCGGTCCTCATGCCAGGTGTCATTAAAATAAGTCAATTCCAGTTCTGCACCCGCACCCCCGGCAGGAAAACGCACAGCCCGGTCTCCGGACCAGTTGGCACCCACTCTTTCCACGACCGCTCCCGTGGCACCGCTTTGATCCGTGGGAGGCATCATGGCCTCCGCCTCTATGGGCAATCCGGTGGGTGAAATATAAAACCGGTCCAGGGTCAGTTCGTGCCCGTCACTTTGCGCAGCCCGTCCGGTCACCCGAAAGCGGATCCGGTTTTCTTTGGAGTTGAGCCGTACCCCGCCCACGTATACCGAAGGCTCATGTACATCGGTAGCCGCGTAAAAATTATAGCCGCTTATCGCGGTCCGCACACTGAAATCCGCCTGGACCCGCGCGAGGGTCATCGTAGTTGCATTTGTGCCATTATGCGTTCCGGAGCCGCTGCCCGTCAGGCTGACATGCTCCAACTGCTCCATGCGTTCCTCGGGAGTCAGCGAATTGTCCCTTGGACGAAACTGCGTCATTCGCATCTCGGTCGAATTCTGAGGCGGCCAGGCGTGAACAATTACGGTCTCGCCCCAGTCCACATACCCGTCAGGTCCCACGGATTGATTCTGAACCGGCATGTCTGCCGGAGGCAAAGGATAGCTCACCGCGTTGTGTGGACCCGGGTCGGGGAACAACAGCATCTCCTGCAAAGACGTCAGCCGGGTGGTGGTGCGCAGAAAATCAGCCATTTTCTGACCTTCACTGATAATCCGCACATGTTCCGCACTCATGGCATCCCGCTGAACAATCGTCAATAACAGGCGCATCGCTCCGGTCAGGACGAGCACGGAAATTGACAAAGCAATCAGCACTTCCACCAGCGTGAAGCCTCGGAAACTCTTTAAAGAACTCTTCAGAGCACGGGGGAAAGGATTCATGATCCATCCCCCGGAAGTCTGAGCACATGGCTCAGAATTGTTTCGATAACCTCCGGCGATCCGGAAAAATCGCCACGCCTGCGGTTGAGGTTCAGAACCTCCACCCGAATCTGCACGGCATCCAGGGCACCGGACAGCGGGGTAATGATGGTGGTCCGGAGGAACTCACCTTCAGCGTCCGGTAACCCGGACCGGTTTATCCGGGTACCGGATTCCGCCAGTTCAGACAGTGCGGTGAATTCAATATTCGAGGCCCGCTCCACCCGGCTCCAGGCCAGATTGGTCGCCTCGGTTCGGTCACGGACCAGATAATGCGACTGCATGGTTTGGCTCAACAGCCCCAAAGCCCCCCCAATAAACAGCGCAAACAGAAGCATGGACACCATGACTTCAACCAAAGTAAACCCCTTCTTTCCTCTGTAAACGCCTGACGTCAGTCTTAAATCCACAAGACAAGGGTCCTCTCCGCCCGACAGGACAGATTCGCAACCCTGGGGCGGAATTATGGTCAACCGGATGATTTGCAAAGTCCTCATAAGTTCATTGTCGTTGTCTATGGTTTTTATGTCAAGGGAAACTTCCCCATATCAGGTTAACAAGCATAAATTGTACCATAGACAAAGAGGCCTGCGGATCAGGCATCCGAGAATTCGTCGAAAGCATGCATCGCTTCCGCCGAATACATCAGTTTCGGCCCGCCCCCCATGTATACACAGACGCCCAGCACTTCCGCGAGTTCCTCGCGGGTGCAGCCCAGCTCCACCAGTTTTTTCACATGAAAGCCAATACAACCGTCGCACTGTTGAGAAATTCCAATGGCCAGCGCGATCATTTCTTTGGTCTTCAGATCCAAATGACCGTCGCCCATCGCCCCTTTGGACAAGGCCTGAAACCCCTGCATCACCTCCGGGCGGGCCTTGCCGAGTTCTTTCATATTTTTCATGATCCGGGTGGTGATTTCCTGATAACTTTTTGACATAATCTTCTCCTTTGAGTTTGGTTTCGATAAAACGCTGCCCGCGGATCAGGGGCTCATCCGCCCCATCATCCGGGGAAAGGGTATCGTCTCCCGGATATGTTTCAACCCGCAAATCCAGGAGACCGTGCGCTCAATCCCCAGGCCGAAGCCTCCGTGCGGCACCGAACCGTACCGCCGCAAATCCAGATACCATTCATAAGGCCCGGGATCCATCCCCTCCTCCGCCATCCGGGCCAGCAACACCTCCAGCGAGTCCTCCCGCTGGCTCCCGCCGATAATTTCCCCGTACCCCTCCGGTGCCAGCACATCCAGATTCAGCACCGTGCGGGGATCCGCCTCATTCCGCTTCATATAGAACGCTTTCACCTCCCGCGGATACTCCGTCACAATCAACGGCCGGTCAAACTGACGGCTTAGAATCGTCTCTTCATCCCCGCCAAAATCATCCCCCCACCTGAACCCCTTTGCATCCGCGATGTGACCCGGCTGATTCTGCAGCCAGCGCTGCAAATCGCCGGCCTGCTCCCGCAGGGCCTGCAACTCTTTGCTCAGCTTTTCCCGTTTCCAAGCTTTCATGCTTCCGCCCAGTTGGGATTCCAGAGCTTCGATGTCTTTCAAGAGCTGTTCATAGCGCTCCTGCTCCCCCGCCAGCTCCGACTCCAGCTTCTCATGTAACCCCGCATCGTGCAGCATCTCCACCGCCTCCGAATAAGTCATCCGGGGAAACGGCATCCGAACCGCCTCCAGGGCCCCGCAGTCACGCTCCAACACCTCCAATTCCGCACGGTTATGCGTCAACACCGCCTGCACCAGATGACAAATAAAGGCCTCCGACAGTCCCTCCAGATCCTTCAGTTCATAAAACGCCACCTCCGGCTCAATCATCCAGAACTCTGTCAAATGACGCCGGGTCTTGCTCTTCTCCGCCCGGAACGTAGGCCCGAAACAGTAGACTTTTCCCAGAGCCATCGCCGCGGTTTCCAAATACAACTGACCCGTCTGCGCCAGAAAGGCCGGATTCCCGAAATAGTCCACCTCGAATAGCGTTCCCGCCCCCTCCGCCGCCCCCGGCTGAAAAATCGGCGTATCGATCAGCGTGAACCCCTGCTGATCAAAAAACTCCCGGGCCGCCTGAATAATCCGGTGCCGGATTTTCAAAATTGCCGTCTGCCGGGGACTGCGCAGCCACAGATGCCGGTGCTGCATGAGAAACTCAATCCCGTGCTCCTTGCGGGCAATGGGAAAGTCCTCCCCCGCATGCAGCACCTCCGCCGCCGACACCGCCAGCTCCACCCCGCCCGGACTTCGGAGTTCCTCCCGAACCGTTCCCGCCAGCACCACACTGCTTTCCTGCCCGCATCCCTCCAGCGCCGCAAACGCCTCCGGCTCACCCGCCTCGACAATGCACTGGCAGATCCCCGTACCATCCCGCAATTCCACAAAGCGGATCTTCCCACTGGAACGGATTGTGCGAATCCATCCCCGCAGCGCCACTTCAGCGCCCACATGCTCGTTTAACGACTGAATTTGAACAAATGACTTCATGCCCCTTTCCCTACGCCAGCCTGCCTTCCTGTCAATCCAAGCTTGCAACTCCGGAGCATCCTGACATTCTTTCCCCATGAGTCTCCCCTTTCAAACCCTCCGTACCTTCATTCGCCGCTTTGAACTCCTGATCGTCATCCTCCTGATTCTCCTGATGATGATCGTCGTCGCGCTCTCGCTGGCGGAGCTGGTCATCCTTCTCGCATCCGACCTGCTGCAGGGGGCACCCAATATTCTCAGAAACCACGACATGCTGAATCTGCTGGGCTATTTCATGATGGTCCTCATCGCTCTGGAGTTGCTGGAAACCATCAAAAACTATCTCACCGAAAACGCCATTCACGTTGAAGTCGTCCTCCTCGTCGCCATGATCGCTGTGGCCCGGAAAGTGATCATCCTCGATATGAAAGAACTCCAGCCGCTCACCCTCTTCGGCATCGCCACCGTCATTCTCAGCCTCTCCGCCAGCTACTGGCTGATGAAAAAAACCGAATGTGTCGGCAAGTCGCCGAGTCAGCCCTCATCCCCACGGTAAGATCAGTCCTGCACACGTATTTTATTGTATCCGGCATGAAAGGTGCGTCGATATTCCGTGAAGGTCCCGGCGGCGATGGTTTCGCGGGCTTCGGCCATGACTGTGCCCATGCAATGGAGATTGTGGAGCGTCAGCAGCCGGTAGCCCAGCAGCTCGTCGCAGTTGATCAGATGGCGGAGATAAGCCCGTGAATAATTCCGGCAGGTGTAACAGGTGCACCCCTCCTCAACCGGCCGCGGATCTTCTTTCCATTTGGCGTTGCGCACCGCATAACGCCCCTGGCGCGTCACGGCGGAACCGTTGCGCGCAATCCGCGTCGGCAGCACACAGTCAAACATGTCCACCCCGCGAGCGATCGATTCGAGCATTTGATCCAGTAATCCAACGCCCATGAGGTAGCGGGCCTGGTTTTCAGGCAGGTATTTTACGGAAGCCTCCACGCCGGGGAGGATCAGTTCATCCGGTTCGCCCACGCTGACCCCGCCGATGGCATAGCCATCGAAACCGATGGACACCAGTTCTTCGGCGAACATCCCGCGCAATTCCGCGAATTCGCCCCCCTGCACAATCGCAAACTGAATCTGCCCCGCCGCCCGCGGCTGCTCTTTGCAGACCTTGGCCCAGCGCAGTGTGCGCCGAACCGCGTTTTCGGCATATTCCGGCGTGGCGGGATAGGGAATACATTCATCGAACAGCATGGCGATGTCCGAGCCGAGTTCCCGCTGAATCCGCATGGATTCCACCGGGCCCATGAACTGCTTGCTGCCGTCGAGGTGACTCTTGAAGGTCACCCCCTCCTCGCTGATATTGTTGAGGCCGGCCAGAGACCAGACCTGAAACCCGCCGCTGTCGGTGAGAATGGACCCGTCCCAGTGCATGAAACGGTGCAGCCCGCCCATGCGGTCGATCAAATCGGAACCGGGACGCTCGTTGAGATGATAGGTGTTGCCGAGAATGATCTCAAAACCCAGACCGGATACGTCCTCGGGGGTCAGGGACTTAACCGTGGCCTGCGTACCCACCGGCATGAACACAGGGGTGTGGACAAGGCCATGGGCGGTATGCAGGCGGCCGCAGCGGGCGAGACTGTCGGGATCGCGGGCGAGAACATCAAAGGTACCGGGAGCTTTCATGCCCCGGCATTATCCCCCCCGCCCGTCTTTGGCAAGAATGGAGCTAATCCGCTGCGGTAATCGGGGTACAGAAGCGGGGTGCCAAGCGCGCGCAACCGTGCGTTGGAGACACGCTTGCATCCCCGGGCGCGGGTGGCCCGGCCGGGATGTTCCTCATCATAACAGCCGTCCGGCAAACCGGTTTCTCCGCGGATCCAGTCGAAAATCTCGCGGCGCAACGCCGGACAATCGTCACTGACCAGCAGCAGCGGGGGCGGTGGAACCTCACGTCCGGCGAGGAACCCCACCACGCCGGCCACGTCATCGCGGTGAATCTGATTGGACCAAATCTCCGGCTTGAGGTAGGGGCGCATACGCAATGCCTGCCGGATCAGCCGGGTGCGGCCCGGTCCGTACAGTCCGGACAGCCGGAGCACGCAGGTTTCCTCCCCGGCATTGCGCAAAGCCGCCTCCGCCTCCAGTTGCACCTCTCCGGCGCGGTGTGAGGGCTCTGGCGGAGTCTCTTCATCAACCCATTCGCCGTCCGCACCGCCATATACCCCGGTACTGCCCAGAAACCAGAGTCGCCGGGAACCGCGCCATGCGAGCCCGTCCGCAATGCGGGAGGGTCCTTCCACATACACACGCCGGTAGGCGGAGGGATCGGATTGTCCCGTTCCCGAAAGCGCCGAAATCATCAGATCCACCGGCGGCACCTCACCCAACGCCGCGAGGCCTCCGGCATCGAGCACGTTGCCGGCAATCACCCGGCCCCCGTCACCTGCCGTACGCCCGGAACGGTTCAGCCCCCACACCTCGTGTCCGGCCACCGTGAGCCGCCGGGCAATTTCTTGACCACAAAAACCCAGCCCGGCGACGAAAATTCTCATGTCACCGGAGCGTTGAACGGGCATTCGCCGTTGTGACCGTCTTCGATTTTCCCGGGCGTGCGGGCCAGCATATCCCACACGTCCCGCCCGAGGCCTCCCTGTTTTCCCGCACCTTCAATTTGATAGGCCGCAGCGGCGGCCCCCCAGGTCATCTCCGATGAAAACGCCATATTTCTCCTTATTTCTGTTCGTTTGTTTTTGATAAATAAGCCGTCAAAATTCTGGACAGAGCACTCAGGCTCAAAGGCTTGGAAACATAATCATTCATGCCCGCCTCTAAACAAAGCTCCCGGTCGCCCTTGAGCGCATTTGCGGTCATGGCCACGATAATGACCTCTGGATTCCGAATGCCCTCCGTTCCAAGGCGAATGGCCCGACAAGCCTCCAATCCGTCCATAATCGGCATCTGCACGTCCATCAACACCAAATCGGTATCCTTATCTTTCAGGTGATTGAGTACCTCTTCGCCATTCACCGCGACATCCGCCTGGATGCCAAAACGCTTCAACGTGCCCAGGGCCACCTGTCGGTTGACAGGATTATCCTCCGCGACCAGAACCCGTGCGCTCGGGAATCGCGGTAATTCGGCGGCGTTCGCCGCCGGCGGGGTTGCGATCGCCTGATTCAGCGGTTTGTCCGGCTGCATCGCCAGCACCATGGCATCCAACAGCTCCACCGGAGAAAGAGGCTTTAAAATCACCGCCCGGAAACCATTCTCCCGGAATTCACGCCGGGTGGGTGCCATGGTGATCGAAGAGAGCAAAATCAGCCGGATGTCCTTCAATAAGGGATCGGTCTGCATCTCCCTGGCCAGCATCATCCCGTCCATTTTCGGCATCTGCATATCCAACACCGCCAGGGAAACCGGCTCGCCCTCTTTGGCGCACATTCGGGCCAGGGCCAGGGCCTCCGGACCGTCCTCCGCCTCCAGGACCTTCATCCGCCAGGATTCCAAACGCCCCCGCAGCACAACCCGGTTGAGTTCATTATCGTCCACAATCAACACCCGTAAATCATCAAAATTGTCCGGCACCACCAGCGTTTCCGGGCTGAAGGAAAGTGGTTTGGCCAACTCAACGGAAAACCGGAATTCCGAGCCCCGCCCCTCCTGGCTCTGCACATGTATATCTCCACCCATCATGTGAACAAGCTGACGCGAAATCGCCAAACCCAGCCCCGTCCCTCCGAACCGGCGGGTGATTGAACCGTCCACCTGGGAGAACTTCTCAAACAGCCGTTTTCTGGCCTCCTCGGGGATCCCAATTCCGGTGTCACGGATGGTGAACCGCAAGCGGGTCTTTTCTTTATAGTTGTCCTCCACCTCCACTTTCACGAAAATCTCCCCCCTTTCCGTAAATTTAATCGCATTGCCCACCAGGTTTGTCAGGACCTGCCGCAGTCGACCGGGATCCCCGGAATGGAATCGGGGCACATTCACGCCGATGTCATAGACGAATTCCAAACCCTTTTCCTCCGCCCGCAACGCCAGCGTGGGCAGGCTGTCATCCATCATCTCGTACACATCAAAATCCATCTCCTCCAACTCAAGACGGCCGGCTTCAATTTTGGAAAAATCCAGAATGTCATTAATCACCGACATTAAGGACCGCGCACTGGACAACACCGCCACAGCGAAACGCCCCTGATCCTCAGACAGACCGGTATCCATCAACAGCTCCGTCATGCCGATGACTCCATTCATCGGTGTGCGGATTTCATGGCTCATGTTCGCCAGAAATTCGCTTTTTGCCCGATTGGCATCTTCTGCGTCTTTCTGCGCATCCCGGGCCTGCCCCAGTGCCGCCTCCAGTTGTTTGTTGGATTCCTCCAAGGCATGATTCAGTTTTCTAAGCTCCCGCTCATCCTGGACCCGGCGGGTGATTTCCGAAATGTATCCGTTCCAGCATTCCGAATGAGCGGGATCCGCCGTGGCGGTGACCTCATACCAGCGAATACGGCCACTCTGATCGGTATGCACCGTGAAACGCACGGAATGTCCCGGCAGCACACTGTTCCCAAGCGTCTTCAAAAACCGGTTCCGTTCCTGATCCGAAAACAGTTGCAAAAACGGTTCGGCATCCCGCCGAAGATCGGCGGCCTGAATCCCGAACAGACAATGGGCGGAGTCGCTGCACGAGGAAAACACCCAGCCGCGGGCCCCTTTGCGACGAAACTGAAACACCATCCCGGGCAGTTGTCCCGCCACGATGGACAAGCGGTGCTGGGCTCCCCGTCGAGCCTCCAGCAGATGCAAAATCAACCCCACGCCCAATAAGGCGATCAGCCCCGAACCCAACACAATTCCCCGCATCCATGGCACCGCCCGGGCAAAGCGGTTGTGAATGCCCTTCACGGTTTCGTCCCCGCCCAAAGACACCAGCAAAGCGACAGGCTGTCCCTCGAGATTTTTCACGGGATACCCCATGATCACATAAAAGCGGTCTCCCGTCCGGAAAACGTCCACCCAGGAGACAACGGCCTCCACATTCCGCTGCAAAACAGGACGGATCTGACGGACAACCTTATCCCTAAGTTCGGGCGGAGCTTCCTGCAAAATGCGTTTAGAGCGGACCCATTCATTATCTTCAACCATATAGGACGCCGCCAACTCCGACAACCCGTATCCATCAATTAAATCCTCAAAAACGGTTGAACGGACCACCGACTCCCGAATCATAAACTGATAGTCCCGACCGGGGTTCATCCGCAAGAGATACCGCCAAATCGCATCCGGCAGAAAACTGGTCTCCACACTGCCGACATGCTGCCCCTCAAAAAAGAGAGGATGCACAAAGCGGAAGCCGTTCAAAACCCGTCCCTCTTCAAAAGCCTGCGCCGGTTGCAGCGTCCGGTTCGCCGCCTCTACCGTAGGCCGCACCCCCACCAGCGAATCCCCATACCGCTCCGGACGGTGCATCCGCAGAAAACTGTCCGACGCTTTCGTGTGAAAATGTAATTGACGGATCCCCCGCTCCAGCATTCGCCCATAAATCGGCCGCATCAGATCATAAAGTTCCAGCCGGTAACGGTGCCGCTCCTCCTCATCCTCTGCGATCGACTGAAAAAACATAAGTTGCGGCACCTGATGTGCATCACCTGTGGCCAAAACCTCCCCCAGCATGAATTCCGTCAGAATCTGATGGTTCCGCATCGCCGAGTTCACTTCATTGTTGAAGGAAAGAAGCTCCTTCTCCAGCGTATGCCGAATCTGTTCATCCCGGTCCCTCCGCAAAACCCATTCACCCAGAACAAAAAGTGCCCCCGTGAGAAAGAGGACAAACGTGTAGGCCGCAAAGGCCCTGGAATTATTTGCAGAAAGCATCCTGCTTGAAAAAGATAAACGCTTCATAAAATCTCACCTGAAACGATGTTGCCATCCTTTGCCGGAATTGACCAGCACCAAACAGTCTAAACCGGATATTTTATACAGGCGCCTATAAAATGACCCTTGATTCCTGGATCACGCATTTCGAGGCAGAAGTTGCCACCGCGTAAAAAATTTCCCAAGCATGTGTGCCTTGCTCGCACGAAATGAATTCTTTAAAATACCTGTTAAAATACAAAACAAATCCTGAGCCAAGGGGGAAAGGACCGCCAATCGCCGATTGGCCAGCGGCCGGCGACAGCCGGCTGAGCCAAGGGGGAAAGGACCGCCAATCGCCGATTGGCCCAGCGGCCGGCGACAGCCGGCTGTCACCCGGATCTTACTCGTACTCGTAATCGCCCTCTGCCCCTATCCGTGTTCATCCGCGTCCATCCATGATTCTTTCTTCTTCGGCAGGGACTGCCGAGCTACGCTTCCCTAACCTCTTCCCCCCCACACACACATTCGCGGGCCGGCTCTGCCATTCGCGGGTTTTTTCCTTTAAATTACCTGTTAAAATACATGACCTCACATTCGCGGGCCTACTTTGCCATTCGCGGGTTCGCTTGCCCCACATCCCAGACATTCGAGAGACATCTCCGACAAAAAGCTTGTGCGTACGGGTCAAATCCGTCATAAAACAACCCATGTTATCGAACAAGCCCACCTATCT
>PXDP01000371.1 GCA_003565035.1 PVC group bacterium
GCTCCAGTTCCACCGCACCCGCCACCAAATGCGCAACAGGTGAAATCACTCCGAACGGATCATTCACCGCGTAACGCGCCTCCGGGGCGGCGGGGGGATTTGAGGGGGCGGTTGGGGCACTCAGATCCGTCAGATCCGTCGGATCGGTCGGATCGGCCGGATCGGCCGGATCGGTCGGATCGGTCGGATCGGACAACTCCGACAGCTCGGACAACTCCGACTGGCCGGACCGCCCGGACTCCTCGAACATGCCTGTGGAAGCCTCTTGCGGTGATGTCCGCAGCTCCCCGGGGGATACAGGCCAAAGTGCCCACATGAAGCAGGCGAATACAACGATGACGAGGGGAATAAGAGGGCTGTATTTTTTCATAATCAAGGGATGTTATAGTCTACACCAAGAAACATACCCCAATGCGCGCCTCCGTGTGTAGTTTCAAATTGCGTTTTTTATCACCGCATTTTGCGCAAAATGTGTTTGATTTTCCGCAAATCAGGGTATGGTTAAGGAAATTCCCAACATTCAGCCCCCGTACCGCTCCGTCAGATGCCCAATACCGCCTCAGTCCCCTTCCCCACCGTCTCCCGGCCTTCCCGCCCGCTGGTGGGTCTGGTGGGTTTTGCCATGAGCGGACTGGACGCGGATATTCTGAGCGGGATTCAGAAATTCGCCCACACCCATAGCTGGCAGCTTTTCAACGCAAACTCCGCCTGGGGCGAAGCGCAAATCAAAGAGAATTCACAACTGATAGACGGTCTGATTGCGGTAGTGGCCGATGATGCCCGCGCGGCCTGGCTCCGGGAGCTGAACCGCCCGGTGGTGAATGTCTCGAACACGTTTCCCGAACACTATGGATTTCCGGCGGTATTGAGCCAGGATTCCCGGGTGGGCGAGCTGGCGGCGGACTATTTTCATGAGCGGGGATACTCGAATTTTGCGGTGTTTTTTCTGCCCGGTGAACATCCATACCGCTACATCAACCGTCGTGCCGCCGCCTTCGCACAGTCTGTGAACACGCGGGGACGGATCTGTCACGGGGTTTTGGACATGTATCCCGGGGACAGTGCCAAACCTTTTATCAAAACCGGCTGGAATCTGAAAACCCTCCGGGATCTTCCCAAACCCTGCGGTATTTTCTGCACGGATGACCAGCAGGGCTCCTATGTGAGTTTCATCGCCCTGAGCCGCGGATTAAAGATCCCCTCAGAAATCGGAATTTTAGGAGGGGATAATTTCAGCCTGTACTGTAATTTATCCAACCCGCCCCTGTCCAGCGTGGATCTGGACGGCAAGCGCATCGGCCTTGTGGCTGCGGAAAGCCTTCAACGTCAAATGGCCGACGGAAAGCCCGCGCCCTATGCCCTGGTGGAGGTACCGCCCAAAGGTGTGGTTAGCCGCGCCTCTGTAGACACATCCGCCCTGCAGGATCCCCTGCTGGCCCGTGCCCGCCAGTACATCCTCGAACACAGCCACGAACGCATCAACGTCAGTGATATTGTCCGCGCCGTCGGCACCAGCCGCCGCAAGCTGGAAATTCTCCACCATCAGCACCATGAACACACCCTCCTGCAGGCACTGAATCAGACCCGGCTCGCACACGCGCGCCGATTGATTCAGGACACAGACCTGCCCCTCTACCAAATCGCCGGTCTGTGCGGTTTCCGCGACGCCCATCAGATGAACCGCGTCTTTGCCCGCTCGGAAGGCCCCACGCCCCAGGAGCTGCGGAGCTTAAATCATGATTCATACCGAAAAGGCCCCTGACTCCGGTGAAGGGGGCGCATCTTGGAATTGGTGAACCTTCATTCCATAGCTATTTCCGACCGGCAGAATTCCCTTTATAAGTTCAATAGGCCCCTCACCTTGACGCGAAGCGCTCAGGAAACCAGGCGATGGCGTGAGGACAAGGCGGACCGGTTATCTTCCAACGGATAGCTCCGCCGGACAACGGATGCCTATCCGCAGATTATGCATCCTCATGCATCTCTTTCCCTATCCGTTGTCCGGCGCAGCTATCCGTTGGGTATTCACCAATTCCGGGATGCGCCCCGGTGAACGAGGGCGATGTCCAAATAAACGCGCAAGGGCGCTCATGCGTCAGAATATTGACCGTCAGAACAATTGCTGTACGAGAAAGAGAGGGCACCAAAACGCCGGAAGCTGTCGCAGATTCAAATGTACCAGAGGATTTGATTCAGTTTGAAAATCGGTGGGGCTGGTCAACGCGGTCCGACCTTGGTCGGTATCCCGCGTCCATTTCATTCCACGAAACCGTTGCACGCCCAGACACCGCGCGCCGGGCTTGTCCCGGCCAGCGGAAACATCCCATTCCTGCCGCAAATTAGATGATTGCGCTTGCCGGGGCAAGCCCGGATCGCGCTCCTTTTTTCCGGCCGATTCGTGGAATTAGATGATTGCGAATCTCCGGGCAAGCCCGAAGTCCGCTGTTGTGCAAGACTGCGGAAGGTTTCGGGATGGCAACCCGGGCTACGATGACCGCACCTGCTTCGGGGTGCAATTGAATCTGCGGACACTCTCCAAAAAATTCGCCTTCAAATTGAGGTCTGGTGTTTGCGGTGGCGGCTTTTGCGGTCTTTGCGGACTTTGCGTGGTCGGAAAACCATGTGCACGCCCCAAGGTCACCCATCTTGTTCCTGCGCGGCTATCCGCGAACTTCCAGGTGAAGGCCGCACCATTCATGATCGGCGTCGGACCCTTGTTCAACCGCGCCGAGTTGGGTGAACACAGAAGAAACGGCTTCGGCTTCGATGACCCGGATGCCGGAAAGAATCAGGGTGTGGGAACAGATGCGCAGCAACTGCGGAGCAAGATCCATCAGCAGTCCGCCGTAGATGTTGGCAAAGACGACCGGAAAGGTTTCGCGGGGGAATTCGCGGGTTAAATCCATGACCTGCAGATCGATGCCTTCGGTGATGCGGTTGAGTTCCAGGTTTTCGGCGGCTTGATTGACCGCCACCGGGTCGTTGTCCACGGCAAGCATCGAGGGCCAGCCGAGTTTGCGGGCGGCGATGCTGATGATGGCGCTGCCGCAGCCGGCATCAAAGGCCCGCTCCGGCAGCATCCCCTGCCCGGCAAGGCGGTCGAGCATCTCAAGACAGTAGCGGGTGGTGAAGTGATCCCCGGTGCCGAAGCTGAGCCCCGGATTTACCAACACCCGCTCCCGGCCCGGCGGCACGGGCACTTCGTCGCGCATCCATTCCGGCACGATCATCAGCCGGTCCCCAATTTCGCGGGGCTTGAAGTGATGCCGCCAGAAGGTGGTCCAGTCCCGGCCGGGACAGGGGCGGAGCTGTAGTTCCAGTCCGGGGAACTCACCGGCGAGCACATCCCGGATCAGGCAGGCCCGGGTTTCCTCCTCAAAGTACGACTCCAGCCAGATGACACGCTGGTCCACGGTTTCGAGTTCCACCGGGCTGGCATCGCAGAGGTCAATCAGACGGGCCTGAAGGGTTTCGGCCTCTTCCGGGGTGTGGGCGGGCACAGACAATATCCAAAGCGGGGCGGGATCATTCATAACAGAGAGCCTTTCAGTTAAGGGAGATTTCGGAGCTGCCAGTCGGGCTGATCGAGGGTGCCGCTGAGGCGGACCTCCACCAGTTTCCGAAGGGGCCAGAGAACAAAATTCACGATTTCGGCGGCGACACCGCTGCGGAAAGCCTGCACGCGCAGATTGGCTCTCACCTGCCGGTCGAAATCCACCCAGCCCTCACCCTCAATCGAGAGCATACGGCCGCTGAGGAAGAGGTCATCGGAACGGGTCCGGCCCTCGTCAATCTCAAACCGGGCGGTGAAATCAGTTTGGGAGGCGTATCCGAAGCCGCGAAAGGCGCGGCTGAGGATCCGGCTGAGGCCCAGGAGGAGCGGGACCCGGAAGAGTTCGCCTTCGCGGATCTCCACCCGGCCCGAACCCTGATAGGTTTTCACTGCGGGGCGTTCGGGCTGATCGGCCAGGGCGCCGCTGAGGGAGAGGTCAAAACCAAGGGTTCCGGTGTAGGGGGTTTCTTCGGTGTCGGTGGCGGCGATGATCATTTCCGATAAATCCAGATCCTCTCCGTTGAGACGGAGCGTAAAGGCTGCCAGAGGCGTAAACAGGGGTTCGGCGCGAAAGTCTCCGGTGAATTGTCCGGCGCCGACACTGCCCCGGATATCGCTGACCCTCAGGCTGTCGCCGTTCAGTGCGAGATTGAAACCGACGCCGTCAAAACGCCGCCAGGCCCACTGAACATCCTCCAGCGCGGCACGGGCATGGATGCGGTGTTGATGGGCTCCGGAAAAATCCAGCCGGCCGTCGGCCAGCAGATAGCTGCCTCCCCGAATCCGGTAGGGGAGAAGATAGTCGGCCAGAGAGGTGTCGATGAGCATGGCCAGATCGTTTGGAGGCAGGGTGGATTCTGTCTGGAAGCTGACGGATCGTTTTTCCCGGTCCCAGACCGCCTCGGCCGTGAGCCGCATTGCATCCCGGCGGGCAGCCAGATGCGATACGGTGACCTCCATTCCCCGCGCCGTCACATCCACCTGCAGCTCATCCAGGGAGGTCCCCCGGCAAAGCACTTCGGTGCCCCGCAGCGACAGGTCCAGTTCCAGAGCCTCCGAAACGCCGTCATGCTCAACAAAGAGACTCATTTGAGGTGGCGGCCCCAAAAAAGACCATTCTGCAAGCAGTTCCTGAAGATCCTCCAACGGCACCAGCGGCAAAATGGCCCGGGGTTTGAATCCGGTTTGCGCCTCCAGACGAAAGGCCCAGGTGTCCAGGTTCACCTGAAATGATCCGCGGACCGGCCCCCGTAAATTCTGACCCCCGGCCTCTCCCCGGATATTTTTCAGGCTCAGCACCCGGTCCGCGTATGTTAAATCCACGCGCAGGGTGGGGAAAACCGCATCCCGGTAGAATGCGTTTTCCACATCCAGTGACCCGGAGATCCGGTCGCCAAAGGTCGCAAACGGACTGGGGCCGAACGTGAGATCCACATCTGTCCTTCCCTCGACCCGGACCGAAATCTTCTCCAGCAGTTCGCTGAGCGGGATGGGGGAAAGATGTTCCACCGCATATCGGGGCAGCGTGTTGTTTAAGCGCAGACTGGCGGTCTCCGTGCGGAAATCCAGATGGGCACCGCCTTCCAGCGCTTGCCCCGCCTCACCGGCCAGCCGGGCCCGGGAGATGTGCAGCTGCCGGTTCCGGTAACTCAGTTCGCCCTCCGCCGCGGTCAGAATAAATCCCCGGTGCTGCCCGGTTCCGGAAAAGTCCAGCCTGGCATCCACATTGACCCGTTCTTCCGGATGGGTGGCGGGATGGAGAAGCACCTGCACCTCTGCCAGAGGTGCAAACTGAAATTCCTCGATGCGCCCGACCACATCCGCCAGGATCCGCGAGGCGGACGGAATCCAGTCATCGGAGGATTCTTTTTGTGCTGGACCCAGGGGAATCCGCCCCTGAATGGAAAAATGCAGATCACTGGTCCGCCCCTCAAGCTGATGCACCTCAATGGCGGAAGGATTCACACGCAAATGCCCGCGCACTGCACGGATTTCGATGTGCTGACGGGTGACAAAGTCATCCGCCCACAGCCCAAGTTCTGTTTCGAAATTTCCTCCATGGAAGGTGATTTTGGCGGACCAGACCCGCTGACGGAGCCAACGCCGCCATCCCAGACGAATATGCACCCGCTCCGCGGTAAACAGGGGGGTCACCCGGTCCCGCCGGGTAAACACACGGACGGATTTCAGGACAATGCCGCGTTCGGGGCGGTACCCGGTCTGATCCATCTCCAGGAAGAGGCCCTGGTCTTCAAGATCGGAGAGCAGTCCGGCAATCAGAAACCGGGGCGGCCCGAAGACCGCCAGAGCGCCGGCGGTCAGCAGGACGAAAAGAACTAAGGCCGTCAAAGCGGCCAGAATCCGGCGGGCGGTCCGCCTTTTAGGAATCGCTGGTGCCGAGGTCATCCGCATCTTCCCCCGGGGGGTCCATCACGAAACGGGAAACATCCAGAAGGTCCAGAAGATCCTCCGGCAGGGCAAAAATTAAATCCTGCCCCTGAACCGTGCCGACCAGGCCCCATTCGGCATGCGGCGCAATCCGGAGCGTGCGGCTGCCCGGCCGGTCTCCACCCAGGCCGACCGACAGTCTGTAGGGGGCTTCTTCAAGCCCCCAGTCTTCGGGTCGAACCGGTCCGCGGGCCAGCAGGCGGACGGCACTGAGCGAACCGAAGGCCTTAAGCACCTCAAGCGCACGCGCTTCATCCACGTCCACGGCCCCATGATCCTCCCGGTCGCCCGTCCAGGCACGGCCGGGCCCTTCACGGGTCAGCGTCATCTCCTGTTGCGGATTTTGGATCCGGATGCGGATAGCCGCATCCGCGTCAAATTCCAGCACCTTGCGGGACAAATATTCCAGCGGCTCCAGCGGAATAAAACGCAGCGTGTCCGGAAAAATCCGCCAGAGTTCATGCATGCCGCCGGGTCTGACCCAGACAACGCCGGAGCCGGCGGCATCCGTAAACACCTCGAAAGTTGTCGGCACCGAAACCGGCATATCCTCAAGCGTCACCTCAAAGGTGTAGAGCCATTCATCGGCTTGTCCGGGCGGGGAACGTTCTTCGATTGTGGCCGAGGTCCAAATCTCCAGAATCCGCTGCGCATGGGCAGCGGAGGCCCTGGCATTCATCGGCGCGTGTATCTCCCAGCCGTCCACACTGCGGGCCAGCGTGATCCGCGGTGTGCCCTCCGGTCCGCTCAGCGTAAATGCGGAAACCTGTTCCGGCGATACCGGCAGGATATTGAGTTTCTGCAGGGCCAACAGCTCGGTCATTGCCAGCGAACGGAGACCGTCGGACACGATAAAAACGCCCTCCTGACCGGCAAAGCGGGCGTATCGTGACTGAGGTTCGCCGGGGACCCGGTTCCCGATTTCCAGTTCCAACTGCGGGAGATTTCCTGAAAAATGAGCCCGGAGAATCACCAGATCCTCTTCCCGTCCAAAGGGGTCTCCACTGATTTCGGCGGGCAACAGAAACCGTTCAATCCGTGCAGAGGCCAGCTGATCCAGCAGGAGCGTCATCCGCTCCGGCTGTGCGGGAAAACGGAACGGTTCCGTGAGCAGCCACTGATCGCCCTGCGCTTCCAGCCGAACCATGCGGCCGGGTGAACGAAAACTCAGTGCCCGGACCGCTGTGGCGGGCGGCATCAGAATACGGCGGTCACGGAAGGCGTCGGCACGCAGTGGCAGGATCTCCAGTAAATCCGAAGAAATCAGCATCACGTTCTGACTGCTTTCCTCCTGAACGTAAAGGGCATTGCCGAGGGGGTTGGGATTTCCAATCCGGTACCGGCGCGTCCCCCGGGAATCCTCCAGTCCAAGCACGGCCACCGGAACGGCCAGCCCAAAATCCGCCAAAGTCTGTCCCCGTTCCCGCATATCAGCGGGCGTGATCAATTCCCCTCTGGACAGCGCGTGGAGCCTGGAGAGCGTCTGACGCACCGTTGCCTGGCTGGCGGGAACACCCTCCGGCGAAGACAGGACCCAGTCCTCTCCCTCCCGGTGCAGTTCGAGGGTATATTCCGGCCGGCGGATGGCAAGGGTTTTGAGCCGGGCCAAATCAATTGAAAATGCCCGCCGCTGGGCCGCCTCCCGTTCAGGAGTGGTGGCTTTCTCAGAATCCACCCAGTAAATATAGCCGCCCAGCCCAAGCACCAGGATCAGCAGGATCAGCGAGCGGAACGCCTTCATATCAGCCCCGCCTCCTCAAAGCGACCAGAAGCCCCAGTGAGGCAACCGCACCGGGCATGACCACCGCCACCCAGAAGAGCAGCCGGTTGAGTCCCTGCTGGTCCATCATCAGCCGGATTTCTTCGACCGGCATGGGGGGAAGCGCGATGAGCTGATCCCGCCCCACCAGCCAGTTTACACCATTCTGAAGCAGGAGCATTCCTGCCCCGCTGCGCAGCCAGTTGGAGGCAAAATCCGCGTCGCCGATGACCAGAAGCCGGGTGCGGGTCTCCAGCAGATTCAGATCGCCCGTCACATCGCGCTCCACTGCCGCCGCAATCGGAACGGGGCCGCGAATGTCCACCGCCGGGTCAAATCGGATGGGCACCTCACTCAAATCCATTTCCGCCCAGCTTTGATCGCTGCTGGCCATCAGCGCGGTATACCGAACCGGATCGGAGCGCTCATCAGTTTCCTGAACCGGCCAGATCGCCCGGGGCCGGATAAAAACAGTCCGTAACCCTTCAAGCGACCGGGTCACCGGATGATCGGCGTAACGGGTGATGTGCACATCCGACCCGGAAAGCGTGGCCGAAGGATCCACCACCACATCCTGGGTTAAACGGATGCCCCAGGCGCGCAGCAGGGGCTCAAGTCCGGCATCCTCCAGAGGGTTGAGCAGGATCATCACCCGCCCATTGTTCTCAAGGTAGGTCCGGATCAAATCCAGTTCCGGCTGGGGAATGCGGCGGGAAGGACCGGCAATCACCAGGGCTGCTGTATCCGCGGGGATCCCCTGCCGCTCTTCCAGATGCAGAGGGCGGACCTCCAGATTGTCCCGCTCCAGGCGCTCCCGGACATCGGAAAACGCTTTGCGGTCCTCTTCAAAAGAATCAATGTCACTTTCACCGTGTCCGGTCAGAAAATAGACCACCGGGCGTTCGTCGCTGACCAGGCGCATCAGGGCGCTGGTCATCAGGGCCTCGCCCTGAAAGCCGGTCATTTTCGGGGTCTGTCCCATGGGGCGGTCGTCGTCGGACTGCAGGATCACCATGTCCTCCATGGCCACCACTTCATAGCGGTCCCCGGAGACGACCAGCAGCACATCGGCCTGATGAAGGCCATACAGCATCTGCAAATCTTTGGTCTGTCCCAGATCCCGGTCCGGGTCCACGAATTCCACGCGTAAACGGTCACTCCGAAGCGCAAACTCCCGGAGGAGTTCCTCCATCAGATCCCGGGCCCGGTGCTCGCGTCCGGTGAACGCAATCATGCGGACCGGCCGGTCCAGTCCGGCAAGCACCTGCTCGGTTTGGGGTGCCAGAACCGACAACTGCTGCGAGCTCCAGTCCTCCCGCTGGTAATGGCGCAGCGACAGGTAGTTGACCATGCCCCATAACACCACCGCCAGCAGAGTGGCCACCACGGCATTGACACCGCTCGCACTCTTGCGGAGACGCGTTTTCCAAACCAGCCCCTGTGCGGAAACTTTGCTTTTCTTTTTCATGCGCGCCACCTCCGCGATTCGAGAACCCGGGTGGTTGTTGTGAGCATCAGCCAGGTTCCGCTCACATACAGAACCAGTGGCCGGGTGTCCACCAGTCCCCTTGCAAAATCCAGCATGTGGAGGATCGGCGAAAAAGGTTCCGTGAGCTGGCGCAGGACCGGTGAGGGACTGACCTCCGGCAGAAACCCGCCGATAAAAATCACCCCCAGACAGGCAAACGTGGAAATTGCCGCCACAATCAGGTTCTGCGTGAGCGCACTGCAGAGCAGTCCAATCGACAGGAAAAACATTCCGATGAGCAGCAGCCCGAGATAGGTGGACCCCAAGGCCCCGATGTCCAGTGCGGTCTGTGCATCGTTAACATGATTCAAAATCAGAAGGTAAGCCAGGGTGGGTGCCCACATCAGGATGTAAATCGTAACCAGCCCCAGGAACTTGGCCAGCACCACCTCCCAGTCGGTCACCGGAGCGGTCAGAAGCATTTCCAGGGTGCCGGAGCGCTTTTCCTCAGCGAAAGAACGCATCGTCAGCACCGGAATCACCATCAGCAACGCGAACCAGGCCACGCCGCCGTACAGGGCGCGCAGCACGTCGTAGATGGAGGCCCCGTCCACGAGCCGGTAGGAGGCCACAAACCAGAACCCGACCCCCATGACCACCAGAAACATGGTGGTGAGGATATACGCCACCGGCGAGAACCAGAGCGAGGCGACTTCCCGACGCCAAAGTGTGGTTAAATTACGCATGGGCCGCCTCCTCAGGAATGTCTCCGGCAGGCACTTCGCCGTGGGTCATATTCACAAAGGCCTCCTCAAGGGTGCGGCGCTTACGATGCAATTCACGCAAGTCCCAGCCCCGCTGGCGGACCCGGTCAAACAAATCCTGCCGCGGGTCCGCATTCAAACCAAAATCCAGCTCCAGGCAGGCCCAGTCGTCCTCCATACGCAGCTTGAATTCACGCAAATCCGGCAACTGACGGCAAAAGACATCCAGTTCATCGGATTTTGCCCGCACTTCAAGATGGATACGGGTGGCCGGACACCAGCGGTCTTCCAGTTCACGCAACGGAGCCGAATCCACAATTTGCCCCTGCTGCAGCACAATTACCCGGTCACAGGTGGCTTCCACCTCCCGGAGAATATGGGTCGAAAGCAAAAGCGTGTGTTCCCGCGAGAGTTCATCAATCAATTTGCGGATCAGGAGAATCTGATTGGGGTCCAGACCGATCGTGGGCTCATCAAGAATCAGCAGATCCGGATTGTGCACCAGGGCATCAGCGATCCCCACCCGTTGCCGAAATCCTTTGGACAGATGCCCGATGGGACGTTTCCGCACCTCCAAAAGCCCGCACTGCTCCATGACCTTGGACACCCGATTTTTCAAATGACGGTACGGGACGCCTTTTAATTCTCCGCGGTACCGTAAAAAATCGCGGACCCGCATCTCCAGATACAGCGGGCAGCTCTCGGGCAGATAGCCCAGGTGACGCCGAACCTTCAAACTGTCTTTGGTCACGTCCAGTCCCGCCACACGGACGGTGCCGCCGGAGGGGGAAATAAACCCGGAGAGAATCCGCATGGTGGTGCTTTTTCCGGCGCCGTTGGGCCCCAGAAACCCCACCACATCCCCGCGCGCCACGGTGAAGCTCACATCGCTCACGGCCGTGACCCCGCCGGGGTATTTTTTCGTCAAATGTTCAACATCAATCATCATAGTTTGAAAATTCCGGATGCAATATATCGTGTGTGTCGGGTTTCAGCAGGGTGACCACGCGCGCGGCGACTTCTTCCACCGTCTGGCCGCTGATATCAATAATCGGATACGAACGGGCCCGGTATTCTTTTTCGGCCCAGGACACCTCGCTGACAATACTTCGTAGATCATAATAGGGCAATTGTTCAATCTCCTGTTCGGAAATTTTTTCTTTGAACCGGTCGAAACGGCGGCGGCGGATGTTCCAAAGCTCCCGGGGACGGGTGGTGAAGGCCACCGTGCGGTCGCGTACCGCGTCGAGTTCTTTCGGAAACCCGGTTTCCTGCGCGATCGCCACATTGCCCACTTTGTAGCCCATCGACCCCAGCCAGGTGGAGGTGGGACTTTTGCTGACCCGGCTCAGGCCCACAATCACAATATCCGCCTCGTCCAGCGTATCCATCCGGCGGTTGTCATCATGCTGGGCGGTGAATTCCATGGCCGCGATCCGCCGGAAATACTGCTCGTCGGGAATGTGCAGCCTTGCCGGATCCAGAAACGGCTCCATGCCGGTGTTTTTCGCGATAAATTCCGTCAGTCCCCCGGTGACATCATACTCCGGGATGCCTTTTTCCGCGCAGAGCTTGCGCAAAAGTGCCTTGTGCTCCGGCCGCAGCAACCGGTGCAGCAACAGGTGCGTTTTTCCCTCCAGCCCCCCGACATGGCGGCGCACATCCTCTTCACTTCGCACAAACAGATGATATTTCATCCGGAACGCCTCCTTTGGAAACTGCGTGAGCACCGAATGGGTCATATGACTCGCCAGCCCTCCGGTCGCATCGGAGAGAATATGCAGCTCAATATTTTTGCGGACCGGTTTGGAAGACATTGGATTCGGAGACCTTGGAGGCGCGTGTCCTTAGCGGTAATAGGGATTGGTTCCCGCTTCGTGGTCTGTCGCGTCAATCACATTGCGCACCTGCGGCACCGCCTCTTTGATGGCCCGCTCAATGCCGAATTTCATCGTTGCCCGGCTGCTGGCGCAGCCCTGACACCCCCCGCCCATTTCCACATAGACATCCTGACCGTCGATCCGGCGCAGTTTCACCCAGCCCCCGTGCGAGGACAGAGCCGGATTGATGTTCTGTTCCAGCAGTTCCTGAATAATCCGGGGGACATCGTCATCCAGCGGCGCGGTTTTCATCGCCTCGCGCCGCTCTGCATCCAGAATCGGGCCTGCCGCCAGCAACTGCTCCTTGAGCACCGGAATCAGACGCCCGGCCAGTTTCGGCCAGGGATCCATCGAATTTTTGGTGATTGTGAACGTATCCTGATGGATTTTCACATCCGAAACGCCCTCCACCGAAAAAAGAGCCTCAATCAATGGGCTGCCCGGCGCATCGGCCGGACTCCGGAACTGGAAGGTCCAGTCGTCCTCGAATACCGGACGGGACACTACAAAGCGGCAAACCGCCGGATCCGGCGTGAATTCACCGCGAATACGCAAATCGTCTGTTGAAGAAGTTGTCATAGAAGCACCCTACGGCATCCACCGCCAAGGATCAATGACAAACTTTTTGGGATCACAAAGACAACTGAATCCCCAGGCGGTAAAACAGAGCCGGGCTCAGAGAGGGCGGGAGATTCACCAGGATTTCGTTGCCCACGCGAATGGCGGTCAAACTTAAATCGGGGGTGAAGCCGAGGGTGAGATCTTCGGTGGTTTCGACGATAAAATTAAGCTGTTCGTCGTATCCGGCCGGCCAGGGAAAGGTGAGGGTTCCGCCGCCGGACCCGGCCGCGGCCAGGGCGACCGCGGGCATGGCCAATGGCAGGGAGGGCCCGGCGGGGTCCAGCGGACCGCGGGGATCGAGTCCCTCCAGGAAGAATTGCAGCAGCGTGTGGCTTTTGCCTCCCGGAACCGTGAAAGGATCCAGACCGGTAGTTCCAAAATAGAATTGCTCCCAGTCATCGTCGAGCAGATTGGCGTCGGCATCGGTATTGCTGGCAAGGGGAATGGCAGTAAAGGCGAGACTGAGCACCTCCATGCCGGGATGTCCGTCGGGTCCGCTGAGGTCGGTAAAACCATGGACCTCGAATTCGGTGCCGGGTGCCAGTCCCATCCCCTGATCAATGCGGAAGGGACGGCCGGAGGCATGAAACA
>PXDP01000215.1 GCA_003565035.1 PVC group bacterium
GGGCCATTTCGGCCTGTGTGGCGGAAGGGGAGCATTTGATGGTGGAGGCGGGCACCGGGGTCGGGAAATCGTTTGCCTATCTGGTTGCGACCCTGCTGGCGGCTCTCGAAGCCGGACAGAAGGGGGTGGTGAGCACGTACACGATCAGCCTGCAGGAACAACTTCTGCATCACGATGTGCCGCGGCTGAGTGCCTGTCTGGGCCGGGAGGTGAAGGCGGTGCTGGTGAAGGGCCGGAGCAATTATCTCTGCCGGAAGCGGCTGGCACTGGCACGGCGCATGGGCGGGGATCTGTTCCGGGCGGAGCAGCAGATGTGGCTGGACCGGCTGCGCACGCTGGCGGACAACGCGGACTGGGACGGGAGTCTGCAGTCGCTTCCCGAACCGCCACCGGCCGATGTCTGGTCGCAGGTCTGTGCTGAGGAGGGGACCTGCATGTATCCGGCCCAGCGGGATCACAAGGACTGCTATCTCACCAAAGCACGGGCGAAAATGCAGGAGGCGGATGTGCTGATTGTAAATCACGCACTGTTTTTTGCGGATTTGGCGATGCGGGCCGAGGGCGGGGGGCTGCTGCCGGAATTTGATGTGGCGGTCCTGGACGAGGCGCATCAGGTGGAGGATGTGGCCGGTCAGGCACTGGGCCTGCGGATCACGCCCTGGAGTTTTAACCGCTGGATTCGCAGTTTGTATGTCCCGGAAAGCGGGAAGGGATTGCTGTCGGTGCTGAAGGCGGGGGACACGGCGCATCAGGTGGGGCGGCTGCGGGGAGCGGTGGATCAGCTGTTTCAGGAACTGCACACCTGGCTGTTTCATCAGGGACACGCGGTCACCACCTGCCGGCTGCGCAAACCGCTGGAAATTGACACGCCGATTCCGGGGATGCTGAACCGGATCGCCCGGGAACTTCAGGATTTGGAGGAGGATATCGAATCGGCGGATCTGCGCTCGGAAGTGGCGCTGGCGCGGCGCCGGGCCGGGGATTTGGCCAACGGGCTGCTGACCTTTCTGGAGCAGCGCGAGGAGGGAGCGGTGTACTGGATCGAGCAGGAGGGCCCGGCCGCGCGGCCGCGGATTGTGCTCAACGCGGCGCCGGTGGAGGTGGGTCCGCTTATTCAGGCGCTGCTCTTTGACCGCATGCACTGCGTGGTGCTCACCAGCGCCACCCTGGCGGTGGGCGGAAATCTGGCGTATTGCCGGAAACGGCTGGGCGCGGCCACCGCGCGGGAACTTCAGGTGGGCAGTCCCTTTGACTACGCCCGGCAGATGCGTCTGGTGGTGCCGCGGGGCATTCCCGAACCCACCCAGCCCGGCTATGCGGACGCGGCGGCGGCGGAGATCAACCGCCAGGTCCGCAAATCCGACGGCGGCGCTTTTGTCCTGTTCACGGCCATTAAACTGATGAAAGATGTGCTGGAGCGTATTGAGCCGGGGCTGATGCGGGACGGGTTCGCATGTTGGGTACAGGGGCGGGAACAGTCCCGGCATCATATTCTCGAAGCGTTCCGGGAAACCGAACGCAGCGTGCTGTTTGGGTTAAGCAGCTTCTGGATGGGCGTGGATGTGCCCGGGGATGCCCTCCGCAATGTGATCATCACCCGGTTGCCATTTGCGGTGCCCGATCATCCGCTGATTCAGGCGCGCATGGAGGCGATCAGCGATGCCGGCGGCAACGCATTCAAAGACTATTCGCTGCCCGAGGCGGTGCTCAAATTCAAGCAGGGGGCGGGCCGCCTGATCCGCAGCCGGGAGGATGCCGGCACGGTGGTGGTGCTCGATCCGCGCATTCGCGACCGCTGGTACGGTCGCTGGTTTGTGCAGGCGCTTCCCGAATGTCCCCGGGATTTTGGGGATGAATGATCCGGGTTGCGTCCTTCAGGCTTGAATCGCCAAATCGCTGAGGCGGCGGTAGATGCCGCCGCGGTTCAGAAGTTCCTGATGGGTGCCTTGCTCCACGATGCGTCCTTCCTGCATCACGAGGATGCGGTCCGCATTCTGAATCGTGCTGAGACGGTGGGCAATGACGAGGGAGGTGCGGCCGCGCATCATTTCATTGATGGCATCCTGCACGAGGCGCTCGCTTTCGTTATCGAGGGCGCTGGTGGCCTCGTCGAGAATCAGGATGGGCGCATTGCGGTAGATGGCCCGGGCAATGGCGAGACGCTGACGCTGGCCACCGCTGAGGCGGCCGCCGCGTTCGCCAACTTTGGTCTGATAGCCTTCGGTCATTTCGAGAATAAAGTCGTGGGCGTTGGCGCGTTTGGCGGCGGTGATCACTGCATCCATATCGGCCTCGGCCTGGCCGTAGGCGATGTTGCTGGCAATGGTGTCGTTGAACAGAAAGGTGTCCTGGGTGACCAGGGCGATATGCTGCCGCAGCGAGGCAAAGCTGAGGTCACGCAGATTGTGAGCATTTAGGAACACCTGACCTTCTGTGGGATCGTAAAACCGGGGAATGAGACTGACCAGAGAAGACTTGCCGCTGCCGGAGGCGCCGACGAGGGCGACGGTCTGTCCGGCGGGGATCGTGAGGGTGATGTCCTGCAGGACGGGGGTATCCTCGTAGGCAAACGAGACGTGATCGAGGCGGATTTCGCGGACGGGTTCGTCAAAAGTGACCGGGGCAGCGGATTCCACCACATCAATGGGTTCATCCAGCAGAGCGAAAATCCTCTCCGCTGCACCCATGGCTTTTTGTATTTCCATATGGACTTTGCCCAGCATTTTGGCGGGATGGTACATGAGGGCGAGGGCGGCGGCGAAGGAGATGAATTCGCCGTAGGACATTTGGTGAAGGTACACATAAACCAGCACGGACACCACGCCGAGGGCGGAGACGATTTCCATGAGGGGCTGGTTGACATTACGGGCGAGGACGATTTTTATGAGTCGTCCGAAAACTTTCCGGTTTTCGCGGTTGAATTTGGCCTCTTCGTAGGCCTCCATGCCGAAGGCCTTGACAACGCGGACGCCGCTGACGTTTTCCTGGAGCACGGAGGAGAGGTCGGAAAGGTGTTCCTGGCTTTGTTTGGAATATTTGCGGACTTTGCGTCCGAAGATGATAACCGGGGCAACGCAGACGGGAAAGACCACAAGGCTGAGCACGGCCAAAACCCAATCGGTGTAGAGCATGTATCCGAGGGCGGCGGCGAGGGCGAAAGGCTGCTGGGCAATATCCGCTACCACGCCGGAGACGGCATGCTGGACCTGGGTGGTGTCGTTTGTGACCCGGGAGATAAGTTCGCCGGAGCTGTGGCGGCTGTAAAAGCTCAGCTGAAGCTTCTGCAGTTTGCCGAAGCATTCGCGTCGGAGGTCCTCGACCACTTTGAACCCGACCCAGTTGATAAAGTAAATGGAGAAGTAGTGTCCGATTCCCCGGAGGGTGAAGAAGAGGACCAATCCCAGCGAGGTCATCAGCAGTGAGCGCAGACTGCCGGTGGCGAAATCAAA
This sequence comes from PVC group bacterium, assembly GCA_003565035.1. GTDB lineage: Bacteria > Verrucomicrobiota > Kiritimatiellia > SS1-B-03-39 > UBA6053 > PXAS01. The sequence goes on from PXDP01000215.1 coordinate 3,450, forward strand.
AGCGGTATCGGTGACATCCCCAAGATTTTTGAGCAGGCCGAAGACACTGCCGCCGCCGATGATGCCGAAAAGGAAGCCGATAAAGAGTCGGCCCCGGTAGATCAGACCGTATCGGTAAAGCCGCCGCAGGGGGCGCGCCTCGATGGGAGGGCCCTGGCTCATGCGTGTTCGGTGCGTTCCAGGTAGCGTTCGGCCTCGAGGGCGGCCATACAGCCGGTGCCGGCGGCACTGATGGCCTGACGATAGACGCTGTCCTGCACATCCCCGGCGGCGAAGACCCCGTCGATTGTGGTTTTGGTGGAGTCGGTGATCAGATAGCCGGTTTCATCCATTTCCAACTGGCCTTTGAAAGGGTCGGTGTTGGGTTTGTGTCCAATGGCGAGGAAAAATCCGTCCACGGGCAGTTCGGAGGTTTCGCCGCTCTGCACGTTTTTGAGTTTGAGGCCTTTCACGGATTTTTCTTCGACACCGAGGACTTCCTCCACGACGGTGTTGTAGAGTACCTCGATTTTTTCATTGGCGTTCATGCGGTCGATCATGATCTGGGAGGCGCGGAATTCTTCCCGACGATGGATGAGGTAAACTTTACTGGCAAACCGGGTGAGGAAGGTGGCCTCCTCCATAGCGGAGTCTCCGCCGCCCACCACGGCCACGGGGACATCGCGGTAGAATGCGCCGTCGCACGTGGCGCAGGAGGTGACGCCGTAGCCAATGAGGGCCTGTTCGGAGGGGAGCCCGAGGTATTTGGCTGAGGCACCGGTGCAGATGATCACGGCTTTGGCCTCCAGCGTTTCGCCGGAGTCGAGGGTGAGCGTTTTCACCGGGCCGGACAGTGAGCAGGATTCCACGGTGCCATACTGATACCGGGTGCCAAAGCGTGCGGCCTGTTTGCGCATGATGTCCATTAAGTCGGGCCCCAGGATGCCGTTCTCAAACCCGGGAAAGTTTTCCACTTCGGTTGTGGTGGTGAGCTGCCCCCCGGGTTCCCGGCCTTCAATGACCAGCGGGTTCAGGTTGGCGCGGGCCGTATAAATTGCGGCGGTGAGGCCGGCGGCGCCGGTTCCGATGATGATGACGTTTTCCATAATTTTTTCTTGGTTAAACTGAATTGTTCCGGGGTAATACCCGCTTGAGGAATGATTGCAAGAAAGGACTGTTTGCTTGTCACAGATCCAGGTTCCGCACAGAAGTTCCGCACAGAAGTTCCGCACAGAGGTTCCACACAGAAGTTCCGCACAGAGGTTCCACACAGGGCGAAGCCAGAGAGTTTGACGGAAGACCCCGGACTTGCTAACAGTTGTTCATGAAAAATATCTCTTTCTGCAGGGCCGAAACCCAAACCCGCAGCACGTCCGGAGCCGGTGAATGAACTGGAAATGGTCTGAATACGGAGCCTCGTTTTCCGAACCTTCGGGTATTCTGGGGTTGATGCGGGACCTGGGAGAGGCGCTTGCAGGCGGCGATCCGGACCTTTGCATGCTGGGAGGCGGAAATCCGGCGCCCATTCCGGAAGTGGAAGCTCTGTTCCGCAGTCAGTGGACGGCGCTGGCTGAAGACGGGACCCGGCTTGAGGCGGTGTTGGGCAAGTACGATACTGCGCAGGGCTCGCCCGTCTTCCTTGAGGCATTGGCGGATTATCTGAATGCAAAATACAACTGGGGAATCGGCCCGGAAAACATTGGGATCACAAATGGAAGCCAAACCGCTTTTTTCCATTTGTTCAACGTGCTGGCAGGGGGTGGGAAAAAGATTCTGCTGCCGCTTTCGCCTGAATATATTGGCTATGCGGATCAGGGACATTCGCGGGGGATGTTCAGGGCTGTGCACGGTTTGCTCACCGAAACCGGCCCGCACCGCTTTAAATACCGGATCGATCTGGAACAGTTGACTGTCTCGGAGGATATTGCGGCAATCGCTGTTTCCCGGCCAACGAATCCGACCGGAAATGTGCTGACGGACGGGGAAATTCTGGCGTTGTCGGAGTTGGCACGGGCGCATGGAATACCGCTCCTGATTGATAATGCATACGGGGCTCCGTTTCCCGGAATCCTTTTCCGGGAGGTGCAGCCTGTTTGGGCCCCCCATATCATTCTTTCCATGAGTCTGTCAAAACTGGGCCTCCCCGGGGTGCGGACGGGCATCATTGTCGCAGATCGTCCGGTCATTGAGCTGTTAACGTCGGTGAATGCGGTGGCGGGGCTGGCCAATGGTAATGTGGGGCAGGCCTTGGTGCGGCCGTTGCTGGGGGATGGGCGTCTGGATGCGCTGTGCCGTGATGTGATCCGGCCGTTTTACGAATCCCGCTCGCAGCGGGCGGCTATGCTCTGGGAGGAGGCTTTGGGCAATACGGTTCCCTGGATGCGCCATGAGGCCGAGGGCTCGATGTTTCATTGGATCCGGTTTCCGGGTCTGCCGGTGAAAAGTGCAGAGCTGTACCGGATCCTTAAGCAGAAAGGCGTATTGGTGGTTCCGGGACATTTCTTCTTCTACGGTCTTGAAGAGGCCCCGCCGGAAATGCATGAATGTTTGCGGGTGCACACAGCCATGAACCCTGAAATGACCGAACGGGGGATCGGGATCATTGCCCGGACGGTCCGATCGCTCTAGTCGGCGGATTTGATCCAGGCGGTGTCGATTTCGAGGGCGACGGACTGCTGGATGAGTTCGAGCTGGAGAATGACTTTGTTTTTGCCTTTGATTTCGGCGATGACCGCTTCCAGTCCTTTCATGGGGCCGCCGATGATCACAATGGTTTTCCCGGGTTTGAGATAGGGAAGGATTTCCATTTCAAGGCCCTGGCTGAGGGCATCGGCCATGGCCCGAAGGGGGGCCAGGAATTCAGGTTCGTTGGACACTTCGAGGAGATTGGCCACATAGGGATTGTTTCTGAACCAGCTCAGATCCTCGTTCTGAATACAGGCAAACACATAGCCGTTGATGAGCGGCACATCGTATTCGCGGACCCGTTTGCCATAATTATGTGCTCTGCGGGTGGTGGGCAGCCAGGTGCGGCTGGGCCGCAGGCGGGCGTGGCTCACCAGTTTCTTTTCGCATCGGGGGCGGGTGTGCAACACCACCCACCGGTAATCCGGCGGGGCGGGGGTCAGAATAGCAAGCGGGTGATCGGGGGGAAGGTCCGGGGTATCGGTCATCTCAGGGCATGTCTCCGCCGCCGGCGTCCGACCAGGCGCGCAGGAAGCCGATGTGCTCAGCGCGGGTGGCGGACCGGCAGTTGCGGACGTAGAATCCGGAACTGGAGACGCCAGTGATCAGACAGCCTTCGGGGGAGAGGCCGCTGAGGAGGCCGTTGCAGTATCCGGCGTTGAAATTGTCGCCCGCTCCGGTGGTGAGTTTGGGTTTGGGCGTGTAGGGACCCTCGACGAACCATTCGCCTTCGGCACTGGCGACCGCGGCGCTGCGGGTGGGATGAATCACAACCTGGAAGAGATCCAGTTTCGTGCGGATATTCTGTGCGCGGGCGGTGAGATCGTCGCCGGCATGTCCGAAAAGGACTTCGGCAACCTGCACGGATTCGTTTTCGTTGAGACCGAGAACGACATCGGTGACCTGATTGAGCCCGGAGAGAATGGAAAGGACCTCGGCAATGTCCCCGCGACTGCGTTTGCGGGGGTCGGTGAGGTCGATGAAGAGTTTTTTCCGGGAGGGGCTGTCTTTAAGGAGGGTGGCAAGTCCTTGGAGGATGGTATTCATCCCGGGGAGCATGGTCCAGTTGACGCAGCCGATGAGTTCGACATCTGAAAGGGCTTTGCGAAGAGCCTCGGCGGGCATTTGCGCGAGCAGGCTCTCCCAGTTGACGGAGGGCAGGGTGTTCATTTTACCGAGCATGATTTTACCGTCGTCAAATTCCACGGCATCGGTGTGGCCGGGATCGCAGAGGCTGATGACTCCGGCGCAGCGGGCGGCGAAGTCGCTGAAGACGGGGTTAATGATTCCGTCAGCACCCAGGGCACCGCAGTACGTGACGGCATAACCCTGTTCGACGAGGTTGTTGGCCATGATGGGGCCGTTTCCGCCGAGTTTGATTTGCTCGGGGACCATCTCGATGTTGCAGCTGAGTCCGGCGGCGGCGGAAACCCGCTGGCCAAACTCGGCGATGGTGTGAATGGGGGTGTATTCACTGGGGGAAGTGCGGGTGTCCACCAGGCGGATAATTTCGTCGATAAATCCGTCGAATCCGATCAGGGCACCGGCGGTGGCCGGGACGGATTCGAGTTGTTGGGCGGCGAGTTGAAGTTTTTCGGGTTTTGTGGTCATGCGCGGGGTCCTTGGGGCAGGGGGTCAATACCAAAGTCGAAGTAGGTGGCGGCGTTGTTGAAGCTGATATCGCGAATCATGGCCCCGAGGGCGGGGAGGTCATTGGGCAGTGAGCCTTCGACGATGTCTTTGCCGATCATGTTGCAGAGGATGCGGCGGAAATATTCGTGACGGGTATAGCTCAGGAAGCTGCGGCTGTCTGTGAGCATGCCGACAAAGCGGCTGAGGAGTCCGAGTTGGGAGAGGATCTCCATTTGACGTTCCATGCCGTCTTTCTGATCAAGGAACCACCAGCCGCTGCCGTGCTGCATTTTTCCGGGGCGGGAGCCGTCCTGAAAGTTGCCGAGCATGGTGGCCAGCAGATGGTTGTCGCGGGGATTAAGGTTGTAGAGAATGGTGGGGGCGAGCTGATTGTTGATGTCGAGCCGGTCAAGGAATTTGGACAGATCTTTCCCGACGGTGAAGTCGCCGATGCTGTCGAAGCCGGTGTCGGGTCCTACGGCTTTGAAGAGGCGGGTGTTGTTGTTGCGCAGGGCACCGTAGTGGTACTGCTGCACCCAGCCTTTGGCGTGGTCCATGACGCCGAATTCATGGAGCATACAGGATTTGAATTTTTCGATGTCGTCCGCGACGAGGGTTTTGCCCAGCAGGAGCGCGTCGAAGATGGCGTGGATGTCTTTTTCGCTGTAGTCGGCGGCGTGGAAGCGTTCGATGCCATGGTCGGAAAGGCGGCAGCCCTCGGCGTGGAAGAAGTCATGACGGGCTTTGATGGCGGTCATGAAGGTATGAAAGTCGGTGATTTCCTTGTCCGCAGCCAGCGCTAGTTTTTGAATGTAATCCAGAAAGGCGGATGTGTTTTCTACCGCCATGGCTTTGTCGGGGCGCCAGGCGGGCAGCACCTTGACCTCGAAGCCGCTTTCGCGGATTTGGCGGTGCCAGCGGAGGTCGTCGATGGGGTCGTCGGTGGTGCAGACGGCTTTGACGTTGGACATGCGGATGAGGCCCCGGGCGCTGAAGTCGGCTTCGGAGAGACGGGCGTTGGCACGGTCATAGACCTCGCGGGCGTTGGCGGGGGTGAGCAGTTCGGTGATGCCGAAGTAGCGGGAAAGTTCGAGGTGGCTCCAGTGATACAGCGGATTGCGAAAGCAGGCAGAGAGGGTTTCAACCCATTTCTCGAATTTTTCCCAGTCAGAGGCATCCCCGGTGCAGTATTTTTCGGCGGTGCCGTTGGTGCGCATGGCGCGCCATTTGTAGTGATCGCCGTAGAGCCAGACCTGGGTGATGGTTTCCCAGCGTTTGTCTTCGGCGATTTCCTGCGGACTGAGGTGGCAGTGGTAGTCAATGATGGGCATCTCCTTGGCGTAGGTGTGATAGAGATGCCGGGCGGGTTCGTTCTGAAGGAGGAAGTCGTCGTGGATAAAGGGTGTGTCAGACATAAGTTTAGGGTGTTTGAGGGTTAAAAATTATTGATTTCGGGCCTTGTCCAGAAAAGTCTGAACTTCTTCGACATCGCGCCAGGCGCAGCGGCGGCGCTGGTATTTGCGTTGGAGCAGATCCAGCAGCGCTTCCCAGTCGGCCAGTTCCGGCGGATAGGTTTCCCAGAGATCCCGGCGGTTGCGGCGGCGCTTGAAGGTCCACTGATTGCGGTTGTGATGGGCCTCGACATCGTAAGGTCCGTCATCGCGGGAGCTGTCAGTCCAGCCGAGGGTTTGCTTCATATGGAAGCACTCCGGTTTTGGAGGTTTGCATCGTTTGAAATTCGCATGGATTGCCTCTAAATGAAAAGAAGGCGATTGGCAAGCGGAGAGTCAGAATCATGAAGGCAGAATAATTTTGGGCTGAATAATGAAGAGGAAGTCAGAATCATGAAGGCAGAATAATTTTGGGCAGAATAATGAAGAGGAAGTCAGAATAATTGACGTCAGAATGATGGGGGTGTCGCCCGACAGTCCCTGTCGGAGAATGATGGGGAAAGAGAAAGTCAGAATGATTGACGTCAGAATGATGGGATAGGCCGTAATGTGTTGACCGTTGCCTCCACCCCGGCAAGCGGGATGGCGGGCTCGTCACTGGTATGATGCTGAGATCTTGTTTCTTGACGCATTTGAATTTGCGATAGATTTCGGGTGAAATCCCGGGCAAATTGAAGTCTGAGGCGCCCGCCGCTGGAAGCGGCACGTCCGGGTGTTATGGGTGTTACGGGTGCTTTGGGAGCGCCGATCGCCTGATCGGCATTCGCGGGCGGCTATAGCCGGCCGCTGGGCCAATCGGCGATTAGCGGTCCTGTTCTCCACCACCCCATCACTTCATCCCCCCATCCCCGCAAATTCCAAATATGAAACGTATTCCAAATATGGAATTTCATGTATCAAAGCTGAGGACAGCTTCGACAACGACAGGATAACAGGATTTACAGGTGTGCTTCTCTGAAATTTCAACGTGCGGAAAAGAGTGTCGGGCCCTGGGCATGCGGTAAAGATCTGACGGCCTGTTTCCAAATTTCACATATGAAACAAATTTCATATATGAAATTTTGCCAAGCTTACGCCTGGTGAAGTGCATGGGGGGGGAGGGGAGCGCCGATCTCCGCATCGGCTGGAGCGGGCGGCGGTTGCCGGCCGCTGGCCAATGCGGAGATTGGCGCTCCTTTGGCGGTCCTGTGGGGGCGAAAGCGGTAGCTTCGCTGAGGCTCGCTACGCGCAGTCCAAAGCGGCTTCGCCGCGGCCTGGGGGATGCGGGCGTGCGGGATCAGAGGCGGGACGCCTCTGCCACTTTGGGATTACATCCTCGAATCCAAATACTTCCCCTTTTCCTCATGGGAGAGTTCGGGCAGGAGGGTAAGATACCAGTCGACGATGTCGGCTTTTTTCCAGGGGCCGGGGCTTTTGCTGAGGGCGGCGATGCCGGCTTCGAAGGCGTTGAGGGCCTGGACATCGAAGTCGGGCTGGTTTTTGATGACCCCGAGACTCTGAAAGCGGTCGAAATCGAGGGTTTCATGGCCCATGAAGAATTCTTCGTAGGCTTTTTCGCCGGTCGTGTCGCTGGTGAAGAAATACACCGGCCATTTGCGGTCGGCGATGAGTTCGGCGGCGCGGTCGCGGGCCTCGTCCTCGCTGGGGCAGGGAACGGGCTCGTAGCCGTGACCTTCGAGGAAGCGAATGGCGATGTCGGAGAATTTGGTGAGTCTTATTTTACCAGGTATTTTAAAGCCTTATTTTACCAGGTATTTTAAAATAATTGGCGGCAGAATAATGTTGGGCGAAACGCTGTGGGAATCGGGATGGCATTGACAGGGTGGGGGGATCGGTTACAGGTGATTGTATGATTCTGGACGCGAAGAAGGATAAGTTGAATGAGGCCTCCTCCCGGGAGCTTGTGTTTGCGGCACTTGATTTTGAGACGACGGGGTCGGTGGCGGGGTATCCGGTGGAGCCCTGGCAGATTGGAGTGGTGCGCTGGGAGTCCGGCGGGTATCATCTCTGGGAGCACTGGCTGCGGGTGGGGGATCGGCCATTTCATCCGCGGGCGCCTGGACGGCATGAGGCGGTTCGTGAAGAGTTGGCGGGGGCGCCGCGTCTGGACGCGTTGTTGCCGGAACTCCGGCAGCTTTGCGGCGGGGTGCCGCTGGTGGCGCACAATGCGGCGACCGAACAGAAGTGTTTCCGCGACGCGGTGCCGATGGAGCGGTTCGGCCCCTGGATTGATACCCTGAAACTCAGCCGTGCCCTCTGGCCGGATCTGCGGTCCCACAAGCTGGGGGATCTTCTGGTGACCCACAGCCTGCGCAAAACGGTGGCGGGTTTGCTGCCGGGCCGGGAGGAGCATGACGCGCTTTTCGATGCAATGGGCTCGGCGGTTCTGTTGAATTATATGCTGACGCTTCCGGTTTGCCAGGATGTGTCGCTGGAGGTTCTGGTGAATCCGGATCTGATGGCGTATTATGCACGACGGCGATAAAAAACTTACGTCTGTGATTTTTTCATCATCATGTGAGATGACAGGGCGATTGCCGATATGCTATTCGTCAGGAGCAGGATTTTTATGAGGGATTCGATAGTGGGATGGTGCAGTGCAACTGCGGCCAGATACCCGAAGGCCATTAACAGGAGGACACCACTGGTGGCAAAGCGTTTCTGGGCGAGATCGTACTGAAGGAGGACATGGGTGAAGGCCAGGGGGGCCATAGCGAGGGCCATATGGCGGGTCCAGGAGACAAGTTCGGGGGAGATCAGTTTGTGGGAGACCAGTTCGGGGGAGAGGATTTCGGGATTGGCGGTGCCGTAGAGCAGATTGAGGAGCAGGGGGGCGGTGAGCCAGAACCCGGCCAGGGTCAGCAGCAACAGGGCACCGGTGTAAGCGGCGGCTTTCCGGAGGGTGTGACGGGCGGCGGTTCCGGGGGTAATCACTTTGGGATACATGGCCGAGGCGATGGGAAGGGGAAGCCAGAGAACCATGCGGGCGAGGACGGCGGCCTGCGCGAAGCGTCCGCTGGTTTCGGGTGAAAAGTACCGTCGGACCAGCACCACATCGGCCGACATCAGCACGGCGAACCCGGCGAGGGCGGGCAGGGCTTTGAGGGTCTGGAGACCCACGGGCATAAGATCCAGGCGGGACGCGTGCCCGGAGAATTTTTCAGCAATGCAGTGCCGTATACCGGTGAGGCTGACCGCGAGTGTGGCCAGCATGGCCAGGAGGTGTGCAAGCAGGGCCAGTTCAGCCGCGGGGTAAATTGCAAGCAGAAGGACAAGGCAGAAAAGGGCCCGCAGCAAAAACAGGCTGAGGGACCGGGCGGCAAGCCATCGGAATTTCTGATGCCCCTGAAGCAAGCCTCCGGTGAGCGTCAGGAAGAGGCTCAGGGCAATGAGAATCGCGGCGAGAGGAAGCAGGATGGACCGGTCACTGGAAAAAAAAGTCAACAGGGGGACTTGGGCCATCCAGAGAATCAGGGAGACAAGCAGACTGAGGATCAAGAGAAGGCGGCTGCCTTTGGCGAGCAGGGCTCGGGACGCCTTTGGATGGGCGGCGGTATGCTGGGCCACGGCCATATTCAGAGCGGTGAGCGGCAGATGGAGGATTTGCAGTGCCCCCAGCACTGCGATCATGAGACCGTAATCCGCCAGCGGCAGCAGTCGTCCGGTCAGGCTGTGGAAGACATAATTCCCGACATGTCCGCTCAGGGACGCAATCAGCATGAGCAGCGCGTGTCGTTCCAGGCGGTCCGGCGGGGTGGGGGTCACGCGGTGTTTCCCCGGATGGTTTTCATGCGGGCCAGGCGTCGGCGGAACAGGCGGATACCCAGGGTGCGGTCCCAGAGATACACCAGAGCGGAGAAGGGCGAATACAGGAGCCGGAGGCGGGA
>PXDP01000243.1 GCA_003565035.1 PVC group bacterium
GCAACCTGGGAAAAACGGGAATGGCCGTCCACTGATTTTCGGACATTCACCCGGATTTCCGATAGACATCATGAAGCGCCCGGAGCGGGACGCTCCGCCTCCATACGTCGATTCCCAACGTCTACCCGCACCGACTTGTTCGGTGGCGGGAATTGTTGGCATTTGGGGTTTAAACCACTGATGGACACTGATGAACACTGATATTTTTCATCTTCTTCGAGTTGTTAGCGGGGTTCGAGGGCTTTGGCAATTCGTTTTTTGCATTTGCTTGCTCTCTTTCAAGTTTCGCCGACCCCTGCGTATTCACCCCACGCTGGATCAGTGTCCATCAGTGTTCATCAGTGGTTTGATTCTTCTGATTCTTCCACTCTGCCAACGTCTCAGCCCACCGGACCCGAGGTACGAGGGTTCGGTGGGGTTGATGGTTGATTACTCGGCGTTGTTTTAGAAACATTACCGTTCGCTTTTGCTAAAAAATGCTTTTTAGCATAGATAGATCGTTTTGCACTTAAAAAGTATAGGAGAATGGGAATAATGAAAAGAAAATGAAGAGCTATTTCCATGTATATGGTCAGCATATCACCAATCAAGTAAAGACGAGCGAGCGTATACAAGTTGATGGCGATTAATCCGCCCCATACAAGTTTGCTTCCGAGGAGTAATGGTTTATTTTTCATTTATAATCAACGTCTCAGTCCACCGGACCGCGTACTCGCGGTTCGGTGCGACTGTGTTGTTGAACTAAGACGCTACGCGGCAGGGTGTTAGAGGTTGTGGATCTGAATTTCATCTGTAAAGGGATCGGCAGGAGCAACGGAGGATGCCAATGTAGGGGTCTATGGTAAACTACAACACCCCCCGCAACTCCTCGGATCATTCTGAGGGCCGCAGCCCCAAAGGGCAAGACAAAAACACCGCTCCCCGCAGCAGAGCTCGAAAAGCGGATTGCAACCGGCGCAATGTCGATCCGCTTCAGTACGAGCATCGCTATCCCAGTCTGAAGCGTTTTGCCGAGCTATTGGCATTGCGTTACGACCACACCCGAACCCGCCAGTCCTACTACCGTCAGCTCCGGGTTCTTGCGGATCATGTGGCGACCGATCCGGCCACCCTTTCCGAAACGCAGATCCGGGAGTTCTTCCTGCATCTGAAAACAGAACGCGAATGGAAGCCCAAAACCATGCGTCAATCTGCCGCGGCTCTCCGGCTCTTTTATGAAAACATGCTCGAACAGGACCACTGGGAGGTGTTCAGCCAGCTTCGGATCAAGGACCACAACGAACTACCCGCCGTGCTCACCCGGAAACAGGTCATTGACCTCTTGCGCCACATCCGGCTCCGCCGTTACCGCACCCCGGTGAAGCTGATTTACTGCTGCGGTCTGTGGTTGTCGGAGTGTCTGAGCCTCACCGTGCATGACATCAATGGCGATGAGGGCAAGCTCTGGGTACGCGCCGGCAAAGGCGGCAAGGACCGGATGGTGCCGGTCCCCCCGGTGATGGTGGAGGATCTGAGGCGGTACTGGGCTTTTCACCGCAACCCCCGCCTGCTATTCCCCAATGTGGGCCGTGGCCACTGTGATCCGGAGGCTTTGAAAACGCGCATGCACGAAGCCACCCAGCCCATGTCGGTCTCCGCGGTCCAGCGATTGATGAGCGTCGCCCGCAAGGAACTGCACCTGACCCACGCAAGCCCGCACACCCTGCGTCATTCTTTTGCCACGCATCTGGTCGAGGCCGGGGCCAGCCTGCATCTGGTCAAGCAACTGCTGGGTCACAGCCACATCAACACCACCATGGTCTACCTGCATCTGACCCACCGCAGTGACCAGGATAGCCGGAGGCTCATCGAAAGTCTGTGCAACGGCCTTCCCCGCTGAGACGGGAATGGCTCCCGGCGTCATGGATGCCCTGCGCCGCTTCCTCTCGGAAGCGGTCGCGGGGGTTCCTTTTCTTGATCCGCCCAGGCGCCGCGCCGTCTGGGCCATGACCCATTGCCGCACCGCGGAGATGGGCGGGCATGTGCGCGCCTGTCCCGGCTGCGGCAAACAACACTTTGCCTTTCACTCCTGCAACCACCGATCCTGTCCCCAGTGCGGAAGCATGGGCAACGCCAAATGGGTGGAACGCGAACTGGGCAAACGGGTCGGCGCACCTTACTTCATGGTGACCTTCACGGTGCCGGCTGAACTTCGAAGCCTGTTTCAGGGCCGTGACGCCAAAGCGGCCTATGATCTGTTCTTCCGCGCGGCCTCCGGTACCTTGCGGGATCTGCTGGCCAACCCGAAATGGCTGGGGGCTTCCAAGAGTGGCTTCACCCTGGTCCTGCACACCTGGAACCAGCGCATGCAGTTCCATCCCCACCTCCACGCCATCGTGCCCGGCGCGGGGCTGGACCGCAATGGCAAGGTGATTTCCGTCAAGAACCCGGGGTTCCTGATCCCGCAAAAGTCGTTGCGACAGGTGTTCCGCGCGCGCTTCCGGGATCTGCTCGCAGCCTCGGAGATGCCGGATGACATTGATCCAGCCGTGTGGCAAAAATGCTGGGGCGTACACCTGCAACCCTTTGGTTCGGGCGGGAATGCCATCCGTTATCTCGGACGCTATGTCTGCCATCCCGTGATCGGCAACTCCCGGATACGGAGTGTCAGCCAGGACAAGGTCAGCTTCCAATGGAGCGACCGCGCCCATGGCGGAATCCAGCGGGTGGACAGCATCCCCGGGGTGGACTTCGTGCAGCGCTATCTTCGGCATGTGCTGCCCAGAGGCATGCGTTCCATTCGGTATTACGGCTACTGCCACCCCGCCGCCAAACGAAACCGCGAGCGCATCGCCATGCACACCGGTGCGCCGGTGGAGCTCGGAGCCCCGGCTCTGGCCCCGGCGCCGGAAGCCACCGAACACATCTGCACAAGCTGCGGAACGCCCACCCGGCGCTTTTTGTCCCTGAGCCCGAAATGGAAAAAC
>PXDP01000160.1 GCA_003565035.1 PVC group bacterium
GGATCTTTTTCCCAGGCACCAATACCGCTGAACACCGCCGCCGAGGAGGCTTCCGCCCGGCCGGCGAGTTTTTCTTCGCGCAAGCTGGCATGGGGCAGAAAACAGCCGTTGCGCAGCAGACGCTGCTGCACCTCGCCCGGGGCCTTTTCGGCAACCTGCCCCGGCATCCATCCCCGTGAAAGCCCCAGAGCCGCCGCCGTGCCGGCCCCCTCTCCCATCAGCCCGCAGGTGGCCATCACCCGCACCGTTCCCAGTGCCGCATGGGTCACCGAGATATTCCGGCCGGCCATCATCAGGTTGGGAACCTCTTTGCTGATCAGCGACCGGAGCGGAATCCCGTAGGGTCCGATGTATTTAAGGGCCACATCTTTTAATTGCGCATCATAGCCGGCCGCACTGGCGGGCTCGCTGTGCTCCGCCAGCAGACCGCCCGGCGTGTGCAGATCAATAAACCAGCCGCCAAACGCAATCTCATCCTCGAAATTCTCCCGGCGCTGCAATTCGTTTTCGTTCAGGAAATGCTCACCGAGAATGCGGCGGCTTTCCCGTTTGCCGGGGACCTGACCGATAAATTCCAGCGCGTAATTCCGGCAACGGTCCATCATCTTGGGATCTTTGTTTTTCATCCAGTCCCACACCCCCAGCGCGTGACGGGTCAATTCATGCCGGATGGTTTCATTGTCACGGATCGTGTCCCAGGGCACTCCGATTTCCAGCCACCAGTATCCACCCTGCGGTTCATTGGGGGGGCGGCCCTGTTTGTAGAAAAAGTCGGCATCCTCGTAATGCATGGCCCATTCCGGAGCCTTGAACGGTGCCGGACGGCCTGTATCGATGCAGCGGATATGAATGCTGTTCCCCATGGTGTCTTTCGACGCCGCCGGGGCCGCGTGAATCTCCCCGGTTTCCTCCCGGGATTCACTGCCCATCCGCCACGCACAGCCCGCCAAATGCCCCACCAGCGCATCCCCGGTGCAGTCGATAAACACCTTGCCCTCCGCGCGAATCTCCACCTCCGCATTCTGCACCCGGGCCTGCACGGCGGCGATGGATTTACCGGTCTGACATGCCGGACGCACCCAATATCCCTTTTCATCCGTGGCCACCGGCCAGGACCCCAGTGCCTCCAGCCCCCGGGTGCCGTCCTCCAGTTCCACATCGTAAACATCCGTGTTCAGGTGAAGGGTCAGATTGGATTCCTGCATCGCCATATCATACAGCGACATGTCAAACACACTGTTCGTCCAGCCGTTTTCAATCGGGAACAAATGATTCCGCGACCGCTCCAGCCGCATCGCCTCACCCACAATGCCCGTTTCCCGGCAATACGGATGATGACAGGCCGCTCCATGCACCGTCACCCGCACTTCGCTGGAGGCATTGCCGCCCAGAACCGGACGATTGTGAATCAGGCAGGTTTTTGCCCCCTCGCGGGCCGCGGCCACCGCCGCGCAAAATCCGGATAATCCGCCCCCCAACACCACAACATCATATTGTTCCACTTGCTTCGTCATCTGTTTTCTCCATTCTTTTCGCCGGACAAGGCTGCCGCGGCCTGGGTTAATCGTTCTAAAATCTGTTTTTCATCCTGACCGCATCGCACCCCCGAAACCGCCAGCCCCGCAATCGGCGGACTGCCCACCGGCACCGCCAGACTGATTTCCTGTTTGTCATTCACCAGCCGCGCAAAGCCCTGAGACCGCGTCACCGCCAGAATCGGTCCCAACTCCTCCGCCTCCTCCGGAAAATCCTCCTGCAGCGCGGCCTCCGGCACATGCGCCAGCAACAGCAGACCAATCACCGACTCTTTCGCGGGCCAGCCCGAGTCATTGCCCAGTGCCCGCGCCACCGGGGTGCCCGGCCGGCTGAAATACACATAGCTCACCGTCCGCCGCCACAGCATCCCCAGCGCCACAATCACCCCCAGATCATTCAGCGACGGCAGCACCTCCAGCGCCCGACCCGCCAGACCCGAAGCCGAAAGCGACATCGCCGAAAGCACATGCACCCCCGCCCCCGGTCCATAGCGGCGGTCCTCTCCCTGCGCCGCAAACCCCAGATGCGCCAGCGTCCCCACATACCGCTGCAGCCGCGTCGGCGTCATCCCCAATTCCCTCGCCAATTCACGCACCCCCACCGACTCCCCCCGCTGCACCAGCGCCAACAACCCCTCCAATCCTTCGATCAGACTTTTATTTGGCTGGGCGGGTAAATTTTTCATATTTGTCACTAATATAGTGACATAAGGCCAAAATCAAGCCTCAAAGCCGAAAAAATGAAAAGGCCATGAGTGCCTGCGGGATTGTCAAAGCCCCGGCCGGTCCTTAAGAAACAACCATGTCCACGCTCTCCAAAACCCTCCGCCTTTTTCTCGACAGCATCGGACGGCGGGAGGAATACGAATTTTATCTGCGGAAGTTCCAGGCCGAACGCTCCGTGTGCTTCGCGCTGGTCGCCCCCGACACCCCGGCGGTGGAACAGTCCGGCGATCTCATGACCTTTGACCTGCAGTTCCTCATTCGCCTCGACCTCACCCCCCTGGTGGTGCTCGCCGGAGAAGACGCCCTGCAAAACGCCGCCTCCCTGAGCGCCTACGGTGATTATGCCGTCCTCAGGAAACTGGACCTGACCACCTCCGACACCGAATGGCGCGAACGGCTCCAGGTCTGCTACGCCAAAGAACAAATCCCGATTTGGCTTAACCCGCAAAGCACACTTGGCGAAACCGTCCAGGAACTGAGCCCCCGCATTGCCCGGCGCATTCACCTCCTCCGCGTCCGCGGCATGCTGCGCGCAAGCGACAGCGAAAAAATATTTTACCACTACACCCGCCGCGACAACGCGCATGAACTCGACCCGCAGGACGCGGAGGTTGTCCGGCTGGCCGAAGGCTGGCTGACCGCCAACCCGCAACTCCACATCAGCATCGCCTCACCCCTGCACCTCCTCCAGGAAATGTTCACCGTGCGCGGGATGGGCAGCATCATCCGGCCCGGCAGTGTGATCGAACACCACCGGACCCTCGAAGCCGTAGACCTGACCCAGCTCTCCAAACTCATGACCGAAGCTTTCGGCAAGCCCCTGCGCTCGGAAGACTCCCTCCGCGCCGCCTGCGATCTGTATCTCGAAACCCGCTGCCGGGGCGCGGTGGTGCTCGAAGCGCATCCCGCCGGAAAATATCTCTCCAAATTCGCAGTCGGCACCGAAGCCCGCGGCGAAGGTCTCGCCCAGGAACTCTGGGACCAGGCCTGCGCCCCCCAGCCCGCCCTCTTCTGGCGCTCCCGCGCCAACAATCCGGTGAACCAATGGTACGAACGCCACGCCAGCGGCCATCACACCGAAGGCCGCTGGACCGTCTTCTGGAAAGGCGTCACCGCCGGTCAGCTTCCCGAAATCATCCGCTACTGCCTCGAACGGGAACCGGATTTCCGGGAATCGTATGACCTGAACGAGAATTAAGTGAAGAAAAACGACGACAGCCTCTCCCCCAGCCGAATCAACTGGGATACAGCAGCTAATTTCACATATATATGAAATCCACGTTTGACATCGAGCTGAATACCCTGTATATCGGGGAACGCAGAAGAGTTGCCACCGTGGGCCTTCACGGAAAAGACGAAGCGGATCGTTTTATCCAAAAACTGATCCAAACCGACCCGGCGAAATGGGCAGGCATCGCGACCCGAATCAAAACCATCTCAAACTATGACCGCTATGAAAACCAGAGTACGTATCGTTCGGTGGGTGACGGGATCTTCGAATTCAAGCGTAACGGCATCCGCCTTTACTCCTTTTACGATGAGATCGATGGAGAGCTTCAGATGATTCTTTGCACGAATGGCGGCGGCAAGGGGAACAAGAAGGAACAGCAAGCCGATATCCAGAAAGCGAAGCAGGTGCGGAAGCGCTATTTTGAATTGAAAGCCAGACCAGATACCCATTTCCGCTTGAACAAGGACCCAATCTTATGAAAATTACCTACAGCCACGAACCCAATCCCCTGGCCAAAGCCTTCGCCCGCGCCCTGGAAAGTGTGGAGGCCGAAGTCGAATACCGGAAGCTCACCGTGGTCGAGGAGCTGCTGCAGTACATGAAGCGCAACGGGATCAACAAAGGTGAACTGGCGGAGCGCATGGGGGTGTCGAACTCCCGGATCACGGCCATGCTCAGTGGCGACAGCAATCTCACCATCGACACCCTCGTTCGCGCGGGCCGCGCGGTGGGAGCGGATCTGGTGCAGACCTTTGTGCCGCACGGTCAGAAAGGCGTCTGGGTGGAGCGTAAACCCGCCGCAAAACGGGAGCGCTCGGGGCTCATTTACCAATTCCAGGGAACACAGCCCCCTCCCGCCGAACTGGGGCTGGCGAACCGCGAAGTGGCCAGGGAGGATACCGGACATGCCGCTTGATCTCAGCCTCTCGCCCATCCAGCTCCTCTCTCAGGAGTTTCTGCATGTGGAACTCAGTGCGGTCCCCGCCGAAGAACATGGTCCGGGCAATATCGACGTGGAACGTGAGCTGTTTTTCGACCCGAAGGATCACCACTGGCGGGTCACCCTGACCGTCGAAATCAAAGGCGTCGACGGCAAAAACGATCCGCCCTACAAAGGCGTGGTGGTAGCGCGCGGCTTTTACAAGGTGCACGAAAGCTACCCGCACGACGCCGAAAAGCTCGTCCGCATTACCGGAGCCTCGATGCTCTACGGCAGCATCCGCGAAATGGTCGCCCACATCAGTGCCCGCGCCCCCAACGGCATGATCAGCCTCCCCTCGGTGTCGTTTGTAGAGCCAGAGCAGGCAAAACCCACGCCCAAACGGAAGCCCGCGAAGAAAAAGGCGGCGGTGAAGAAATGAGAAAAAAAGGAGTGCGGACAATTCTGTCCGCATCAAAATAATGCCCTTCCGGTCATATAAATGTCTGAAATTTGTGCCCAAATATGGAGCCGCTGGTCGTGTGCACACGTTGAGTGGCATCCAATTTAATGCGATGAAACCTACCTCTATACTTGTGAGAAATGCTTTCCTTTTTGTTCTCGGTGCGGTTCTGTTTTCCTGCACGCATCTGCGGCAACCGCCCCCTGCCCGCCCGACAATACTGCTCCTGGATGACGCGGACAAAGAATGGAGTCGGCTGCCTTCCGAAGTTCGGGAATCGTTCAAAAAACACGTGCACATCAAAAAAACCACCGTGGATCAGATCGTTCAGAACCCGCAGGACATGGAATTTGTCATCGGTTTCCTGTGCAGTGACCTGACATCGTTTGATCCCATTCGATATCTTTCCTTTGATTCCATTCATCAGGTCGAGGCGGAAGCTTCCCTGCACTTATTCCGGCGAAGAACTTTCGGCCACCATCCGGAAGACCATTTACGCGGCTTCTTTTTGTACCTGTCCTCCTTATCGGATCAAATCTGCTGGGGACCGCCGCCCAGCAGGGCGAAAGTCCGTCATAAACGTTTTAAGAATGAGCTTCTCATCAAAGTCCTAGAAAATACGCTGATTGGTGATTTCAAGCCTTCCGCCAATGATCCCTTTTCTTTCTTGGAAGAGGTGGAAACCCTCACAAGAAAAGCCGGCATTGATTTTGACCACCCGATTTTTGTCATACCGGACGAATTCCATGACCACATTAAAAAATATGCCGTTCGTCCGTACCCAAGTTCATTAGGCGTATCACCGGACTGGTCGATAATGGAATTACTTCAGGATCATTCGGGAACACTGGGCCTCTATTTTCATATCCATGATGGCGTCTTCAACTTAACGCCGATACATGACCGAATGCGCGATACGCATGTGTACCGAATCAACCCCGGGCAACTGGCCCGTTGGATTGAATGGGCCAACGCCATGGATCCGCTCCTTTCTGCTGCAAAATTCAAGGAAATGTCATGGCTGGAAGAGCGCGAATTCAGAATCAATGAGGAGGTAGACATTTTCGGGATAGTTTCTGAACCCGCTCCCTTTAACAGAACGCAACAACCAGAAGATTTTGACAGATCAACTCTGAGCCTCGAAAAGATAGCATATTATTTAAGTCTTCCCAGAGACAGTCCCGACGCAAAAGACGATGATAAATCGATGATTTTTCAATCTTTCAGCCCCTTTATTTTTCACCCGAATGTGGCAAAGGACAGCACCATAGCGGATCGGATTATCGCAAGGTTTCTACAGGATACGCCTTCCCATGGTCCTGTAAGCTGGTACCCCCCGGATCAACTGCACATAAAGTTACGTCCACTTGAAACACATTATCCCGAAAGTCTCTTATATTTAATACACACTAGGCCGCCCGACAGGTAGGACCGTTCAACGAACAGGTGATTTGCGCAAAAATTTTGGTTTTTGGGGCATATGGAGCAGTGTATTAGCCTGAAAGACCCATTGGGCCGACACAACACAGACCAGGGCACTAGCCCTGATTGAGTGTCAACCTATCTCCCTTACCAAAAAAATTGGTACCAAAATTCTTTCTTTGACTTCATTGTGAATGAAACGTAAACTTCCTCTATGAAAGCATCAAGTTCCCCGGTTGAAAAAAATCCCGACCGTTTAAGCGGTGCCGCTTTGTTCACAGGCACCCGCATCCCCGTTGCCGCGTTGTTCCAGAATTTAGAAGATGGCGCAACTGTTGATGATTTCCTGGAATGGTTTCCTGGAGTATCAAGGTGGCAAGTGGAGAAAGTTCTTGAAGAATCCTCCAATCTCTGGACCACTGCCCCTGCATGAAAATTCTTTTTGACCAAGGGACTCCAGTACCTTTGAGAAGAAGTTTACATCCACATGTTGTGGATACAGCATATGAGAATAAATGGGGTCAATTGTCCAATGGAGATTTGATACAACAGGCCGAGGATTCAGGCTATTCATTGCTAATTACAACGGATCAAAACCTGAAATATCAACAGAACCTTAGCTCAAGAAAAATATCAATATTGGTACTGAAAACAACTTCATGGCCTCGCATCAAAGATAAAGTAAAGGGCATTCTTCATGAAATAAATTCCATGAAGGAGAACGATTACGTCGAGATTCATTTTGACTGATTAAGAGGACGAATTCCATCCCTCAACCATAAAGCGGCCCGAAGGTCTGGCAGGCGCGGAAATCGGCGCTTTCCAGTTCGCGGGTGCCGAAGGCGTTCCAGGCACTGGGACGGAAGAGCCGCTCGTTGGCCACGTTGTGCATGTACACCGGAATGCGGAGCATGGAGGCCAGGGTGATCAGATCCGCGCCAATGTGTCCGTAAGCGAAGGCTCCGTGGTTGCTGCCCCAGGCGTTCATGACGCTGTAGGCGTCCCGGAACACGCCGTCGCCGCCGGTTTCGGGCACGAACCAGGTGGTGGGCCAGGTGGGGTTGGTGCGGTTGTCGAGGACATCGTGCACCTCCTGCGGCAGTTCGACGGTCCAGCCCTGAGCAATCTGCAGGGTCGGTCCCAGACCGCGGGTCAGGTTCACGCGGCAGAGCGTGACCGGCATTCCTTCTTTCGTGCAGTAGCGGGTGGACATGCCGCCTCCGCGGAAGTATTCGCGCATTCCCGGATGCCAGGTGGTGGCATCGAGACAGGCTTTCTGTTCTTCATCCGTAATGTCCCAGAAGGGTTTCATGGCCGGCACGCCGTTGTCCGACTGCTGTCCGGTGCCGTCCAGGGCCGCCGGTCCGGAATTGATCAGATGCAGGAATCCGCCCGCCGCGCGGCCGGTCAGTTCATGTCCCGTCACCCGCTTGACCGCCTCCGGACTCCAGTAGGTCCGCACATCCGCAAAAATCTGCGCGCCTTTGGTAATCAGATGACCAAAGAGCATCGAGACCGCGTTGAGGGTGTCGTTTTCTGTGGCCAGCATGTAGGGCGCGCGTTTGCCGTTCCAGTCAAAGGAGGTGGTCAGAATCGCCTCCATGAAATCGCCGTTGGGGAGATGGTCGGTCCACTGACGCTGTCCCTGGAAACCGGCCGCCAGCGCGTTGTGTCCGAGTGCCTCTTCCCCGAAGCCGAGTTCTTTCAGCTTGGGATTGCCCACCATCAGGTCGCGGGCGATGATCGCCATTTTCACTGAGGTTTCCCACTGGGCCTGGATTTCCTCCTCGGTGAATTTGTCTTTGTCGGGGTTGTAATCCTTGCCCTGATGGCAATTTTCTTTCACCCAGGAGAGCGCAAGCTCATATTCTTCAACATCGTAGATGCCCCGGTCCATACGGCGGACAAATTCCACCATATCCACGGCCTCCACGCGCATACCGAGGTACTGTTCAAAAAAGGCGTGATCGGTGTAACTGCCCATGATGCCCATGGAGACTCCGCCCATGCCCAGATAGCTCTTGCCTTTCATGAAGGCCACCGCAATCGCGGCATTGGCAAAGCGCAGCATTTTCTCCTGCACATCCGCAGGAATACTGGTGTCGCTGCTGTCCTGCACATCCCGGCAGTAAATCGTGAAAATCGGCAGGCCTTTCTGATTGTGCGCCGCCTGCATCGCGGCCAGATACACCGCGCCGGGGCGTTCGGTGCCGTTGAAACCCCATACCGCTTTGGGCATCAGCGGATCCATATCCATGGTTTCCGAACCGTAGCACCAGCAGGGGGTCACGGTGATGGTGGCCCCCACGCCTTCGCGGGCGAATTTTTCCGCACAGGCGGCCGCCTCGGCCACCCCGCCGATGGTGCTGTCGGCAATCACACACTCCACCGCATCACCACTGATGTGTTTCAGGTTGGCGGACAAAAAGTCGGCCACCGAACGGGCCATGTTCATGGTTTGATCCTCAAGGGATTCGCGGACACCGCCGAGACGTCCGTCGATGGTGGGACGAATCCCGATTTTGGGAAGGCTGCCGATCAGAGAAGAGTTGCTCATGAGATAATTCCTTAGAATGATGGTTGGGGTAAAAAAATTATGAAGAAAAGGATATTCAGTGCACGGGGAACGCTCAGCTTCCAGACAGCGTGGGAACCGGTTCCGGATGAACGGTGCCTTTAGCGGTTTTCTGCAGCTTGGCGATTTCCGCCTCGGCCGCTTTTACGTCTTTTTTGCTTTCCAGGGTTTCGATCCGGATTTCGGTGGTGCGTGATTCGCCCCCGGCCAGGGTGATGACCCGCTTCTGTTCCCGTTCAAAGCGGCGGACATTCGGATAGGCGGTCGCCGGTTCCAGACCGGTCACATAGCCGTCGGCGGTTCCGGCGGTGTTTTTCCAGAGCGTGAAACAGGGGAAATCCTTGAGCGAGAAGCGCAGCAGCGAGGCCTGATTCCCGGCCGCATTGCGGAGCAGGGCCAGGGTTTCGCGTTTGCCGCGGGTTCCGGCGAGTTCATACAGATAGGCCTGCTCCACAAACCCGGGCTCAGAGGCTCCATAGCGGTCGTGGGTGGCAATGCCCTCCTGCGAGCGCGGATCGCGCGGGGCCACCTGCTTGAACGGGGCCACCATCCGGGCGCCCTCTTCCAGCAGGGGGGCTCCATAATTGATGTGGTAAAGCATCTGATGCTCCACGGGGTTGTTTCCCAGATTCGTCACCGTATCGGTAATCGTCATTTCCCCCGATCCGATTTCGGTGCGGATTTCGGTGTTCAGCCGCAGGGCCGGACCAAACATCATGGTTTCATCCACTTCGCCCCGCACGCAGATGGCGTTCTTGGTCACCTCCAGCGACACCGCCCGGGCCGGCACATTGGCAATCTTGCCGTGCAGGGTCAGCGGCACCGTGTAGGGATTGCCGCTGTAATCCAGCACCGTGTCCTCGCCGGGGGCGCCCATGCTGTTCAGGCCGCAGCGCACAAACCACTCATTGAAGCCCTTCAGCCAGCCCAGGCCGCCCCGGTCCTGCTCGTGGATGAACGCGGGATTCACGGGATCTTTCACCGGCGAATCCCAGCCCAGACGCACGGAACCGCACTGCCCCTTCCATATGCTCATGCCCCGGGTGGGCAGCACCGCAAACGAAAGCCGGCCATTATTCACCTCTATCACCTGAACCCCCTCCTGCAGACCGCCGCGGAGGGTGTAGGTGCAAACCGACCATTCCGCGCCGGACGCGGTGCCCTTTAAATTCAATGTGGGAAATTCCTGAGCGGAACCGGGGACAACAAGCGGGAGTGAATACTGTGTTTTCATCGTGAGAACCTTGACGGGTGTGAACAGACGGGTGTGAACAGACTGGAATGAACAGAATCTGCGCGCGTATTATTTATCGGAGGCTTTTTCAAGCTGAACGACCAATTCTTCGCGGGTCGGGGTGGTGCCGTGCGTTACAAAGAACGCGGTGGTCGCGTTGGCGAAGGCCAGACGTTTTTTCAGCGGCAGCGTTCCAAGCGAAGCGCAGAGATATCCGCCGTTGAAGCTGTCCCCTGCCCCAGCCAGACGGATGACGTTGGACTGCCGGTCCTGCTTCGTCCAGGCCTCCCCTTCTGCTTCGGTGGAGCCCACCGCAAATTCCGGGGTGTGAACGATCAGTTCGTCAAATCCGATTTTCCGCCGCGCTTCGGCCAGTGCGGGGGCGATCGCTTCCGGCGTGTACTCCGGCTCCGCCACTCCGATGCGCGAAAACAGTTCCAGCACTTCGTGCTCGTTGAGGCTGAAGGTCATTGGAATTTTGTCGCTGTAGGAACGGATCAGCTCCAGACTGCGCAGAAAGGCCTCCGAGGATTTCTTTTTAATATCTGCAAAATCAAAAAACATCCGTTTCGGCGGAGCGGAATCGGTATATTGAGACATAAATCCGAGAAACAACTCGTCAAAATTCGCGGTCAGCGACCAGTATCCCAGTCCGAGAATATCCACATCCGCGAACATTTCACGGAGTTTTTCCGGCCCGAAATGCGACTGAAACTGCTCCCAGGACAGGGTCGACACCGCCGCCAGATTGCTCATCAGCAACTTTCCGTCGGAAAATTCAAAGGCCAGCGTCAGGGCCGGATCGCCCAGCGACTCCATCGAACAGATCGACTCAAATTCTTTGAAGGCCGGATCGATTTCGGAGCTTCCGTACAGCCCCGGAAGGATCGGGTTCAGGCCCAGAATCGCCGGCACCCGGCCGGTATTGATCCCGAAGCCGCCCTCGCAGCGGCGTTTTGCGACAATTTCGAGCCCCACCCCGCCGTCCGCCCGCTTCACCAGCAGCTCCCCGAACATCTTCAGCTTTTCCATCGGCGTATAGTCCGTCGGACTGCGCCGGACATCCACCAGCTGATAGGTTTCATCAACAAAACCGTCACACCCCAACAGAATTTTTCCGCTGAGCTGTTCGATGTATTCGCAATAGTCTTTCATGTCAGTCATCATAGATCAGAGCCAGGTTTAAGGGTTGAATTGCAGAAGAGCCATTCAACCATATTTTCCTCTAATATTGCAAGAAAGAATTCGTACGATTGGCAGGAAACGACACTTCATGCCGCCGGGCTTTTCCGGAACGAGCGGATCACATGAAGGACCACGCCCCAGATTCCGTCCCCGGCATCCTCCAGCAACTCCAGCTCGGGATAATCCGGATGCGCCGCCACCAGAAACGCCCGGCGACCGCGCACGCGGAACGTTTTCACCGTGAAACCGCCCTGGACCCAGGCCAGCACCACATCGCCGGACCGGGGAGTCAGGGACCGGTCCACCACGATCAGATCCCCGTCGAACATCCCCAAATCCCGCATGGAATCGCCCGCAATCCTCGCAAGAAAGGTGGCGGTGGGATTGCCGATCAAAGCCGTATTGAGGTCAATGCGGTCCTCCAGATAATCCTGAGCCGGAGACGGAAACCCGGCCGGAATATGGGCTTCGGAGCAGGAAATCGGTTGTCCCGCAGCCGGGGAAACCGCCAACGAACGAATTGAAGGGTGTGGAGAGTTCATAAATACATGCATATTGCATACAAATGAATAAATCAATCCCTGAATCCATATTCCAAATATGAATTTTAACCCGCCCTCTTCTCTCCGCCTCTTCTTTCCTTTCCGGTAAGGTTTCCTCCCCCCTGAACGTTTAATGCATGCAATCTCACCCATAGACTCGCCCATAGACTCACCCAAAGACTACATGATGAAATTACCGATATATTCACTTCTGCTTTTGCCCCTTTGCCTCAACGCCGCCGATGTCCGGGAGGTGGCCGGCCACACCTACCCGCTTCAGGTCGAGGCCAAAGAACTGACCTGGACCCTTTCCGGGGCCGATCATTTCCGCTTCCGCCTCTTTTCTGTCTTCACCGGAGCCCTCTACATCTCCGAAGCCGAACCCGATGCCCGCCGCCTCACCTTCACCTACACCCGGCGGCTGGGTGCCGACACCCTGGTCGAACAGGGCATGCGCGTTCTGCGCGAAGGAAAATCCGAAGCCGAGATTGCGGCCCGACGGGAACGTCTCGACAAGATCAACAACGCCTACCGGGATGTCGACCGGGGCGACCGCTACACCTTCACCGTCATACCGGAACGCGGCACCTGGCTGCATCTTAATGAAGAAGAAATCTTTTTTATAGACGACGCGGGCTTCGGTTTGTGGTATCTTAACATCTGGCTGGGCGACAATCCCATGTCCGCTTCGCTCCGCAACGCGCTTTTAGAAGGAATAAACTGATGAAATCCATGCTCATGAACCTCGCCGAACAGGGCAAGCTCCCCGACATCGCCATCCGCACCGGAATCCGCAAACTGCTCAAAGGCCGGCTGGAACTTCTGGAAAAAGAGGGCGAAACCACCGATCAGCTCATTGCCCGCCTGAAAGATGAACCGGTCGCCATCGCCACCGATGCCGCCAACGAGCAGCACTACGAGGTGCCCACCCGCTTTTTCATGAAGGTTCTTGGACCGCGCATGAAATACAGCAGCTGCATCTGGCCGGAAGGTGTCGACAACCTGGCTGACGCGGAAAAAGCCATGCTCGATCTCACCTGCCAGCGGGCCGAAATCGGCGGTCGCATGGACATTCTCGAACTGGGCTGCGGCTGGGGCTCCCTCACCCTCTGGATGGCGGAGCAATATCCCAACGCCCGCATCCTGGCCGTCAGCAACTCCGCCACCCAGCGGGCCCACATCGAAACTCAGGCCCTCGACCGCGGCC
>PXDP01000180.1 GCA_003565035.1 PVC group bacterium
CTAAAAACTATGAAAAACCAGATCCTCGTTTATATCTCTTTTTTGTTCATTCAGTTCTCTAATGCGGATGGACCTTCTCTGGCTTACCATCTTACGACCACACGCGAGCGCCATAGGTCTTCACCCACAATTGATGAGATCTTAATCGAACACTTTGTGACTCGATCATACAGGCACTATAAAGTTATTGTTAATGATTATATGGTTACGGAAACAGGCTTTACATCAACTGTCTTGTTTCAACCCGTTTTAAATTTTACTGAAAGCGGTCGAATCATAGAAAACTATTCTGACAATTCATTTCAGTTCAGAATCATATGGAACAACCAAGAAGAGAGACCGCTTGATGTTCTGTCGGACAATGAAAACCTGCGACTCATGTACAGCGATGAAATACGCATACTGGCTGGATTTATGAATCCAGATCCGGGTGAACGCGTTGACCAAAACCTGTACTTTCAATTTGGCCTTGAGACAGAAAAATATTCGAAGGATCATACGACTCTTTTCTACTCCCGTGATATAGAAAGAGTTATCCGGGGTGAATATTTTCGCGAACATACTCGTCGCAATGAAATATATACGACTCGATATTTTTTTGTTCCCAATCTTGAATCATTGCTTCAGTATGCGAAGGAACGCATTGGCGACAGAATGATGAAATAAACAAAGGTGCTTCTGTCTCCGCCCGCTGGATTTAATCCATGCGGGCCGCGTGGACGGTGCCAGCGAATTCGGGATTTACTGGCATGTGGCCTTGCCGGTGGTGCGCCCCACGATCGGTGCCTTCACTCTAATCGCCTTTATGGGCTCGTGGAACAGTTTTCTCTGGCCGCAAGTGGTTTTGCAGTCCAGTGATTTGTTTACCCTGCCGATTGCCCTGAATCAGTTGATCGGTTTATACAATGATGACTATGGCGCGCTGATGGCCGGGACTTTGCTGGCCGTCCTGCCGGTTGTCCTGCTGTTTTTCCTGCTTCAGAAGGAATTTATCAGCGGACTGACCGAAGGTGCCGTGAAAGGCTGATGCATAAACAAAATCGGATGGGCGGTTTAGGATAACACGGCAAATGATGATTGGTCGGTACCTGCCGATGAAAAGGATCCGGTCGTCGACTTGAACCACGCATTGAAGATTGATACAAAACACAATGTAAGGCCGATCCCGGTGCTTGAGCCCAACAATAATTGAATGGAGGTTGTGATGAAAGCTTGCGAGATAATTTTTTCACTGTTGATTTTGCCGATGGTGGTACCTTCGCTTGTCATTGCAAACGATAGCAAAACACCGGAGTGGGTAATAGAATCGGTCCCAGAGCGACTAGAGGGCTTGTTGGCCCAAGGAGTTATGTTTGATGTAGAAATGAAAGGCTTTTTTTTGCTTCCTGTGAACAGAACGGGTAGGTGGACGTTTCTTTCGCCCGAAGGCGAGCACCTCACTTCTTTCGAGGTTCCGGATGGTGCATCAAGGATTGTCGATGGTGAACAATCAAGATTATTTCTAGGTTTCGTGACACCCAACCGGATTTATCCCGTCGCTAAAAACGAAATGACCGGAGTGTCTTTTGAAACGGTAGATGGTTTGAATGTGCGTGGACATCGCGCCAGGGACCGGACGCTGTTTGCCCGGTGGGGTTACAGTTCCTATCCTTTTGGAGAAGATTCACGTGCACCACTGGCCGGATTTACTGTTTATGACCAGGATGGACGTATCGTTCTGGAGAAGGGTGAAGATTCCGGTTTTTTCTTTAGGCAATTACTGGACGAGGCGGTTGTGGTTGCCGACCATCCGGATGAAAGGGAGAGTAGATTCAAGCTCATCGGGTTTGATGGAAAGATCAAGGCGACCTTTGGTGAACCTCGCGGAGATGAGGTAATATCGAGTCTTTTCAGTCAGAGATGCAGAGAGTATATCGCTGTTAGTACCCTTCGCTTGATTGAGTCCAAGTGGAAGAGAACGTTCGAGATATACCGTGATGACGGAAGGAAGGTGGCTCATATCGAGGATAGCCAAGGTGTCATGTGGAGATTTCATGGTCATTATTTCATCGGTCTTTCCATGAGGCATGACCGATGGGAGGGTCGTTTCCAAATCTATAACCTGCAAACGGGAGCCCAAATCAAATTTACGCAAAATCTGCAGACTGGCAGGCGGGAGGGCGGTGATATCGTGGAGGTCGCCGATATTCCAAACCCCGAATTCAACTCCTTGCGCCCAAATACGTTCAGCGGGGGCGAGCGGTTGATGGTTTTTCGGGTGCAAGACGAGGAGAAAGGTGGCTCGTTTCTTCGGGCTTGCGTGCTGGATGTGTCCACCTCCGAAATCGTCTGGACGGGTGAACCGCAACAATATCAGGTGGAAGGCGAAAACGTGGAAGGATATAAGATCATCGAACGTTATATAGGGTACCCGGTACCCGGCGACCCCGACGCACTCTTCATCTTTACCGAAGCGCATGGGCCTTCCATCCTCCGCCGGATTCCGCCCGTGAATAAATAGAGGGGAAGGGTGGGGTGGGGAAGACTTCGCTCTCCTGCGCCTCCGCCATTCGTTTGGCCGATGAAGGCAAACGCGTGCTGCTGGTCAGCACCGACCCCGCCTCCAACCTTGACGAGGTGCTTCGTGGTCATCCCTTGGCAGGCCCGGGAACCCGTCGGTGCGAAGGCACTGAATCAGCGGCTCGAGTGACGGTCAATCCCGGTTATTCCGTCTTTCGCGAACCCTTCGTAGAATTTGTGCATCGTCCTGATGCCTCGGATCTGGAATCGAACTCTTGATCGTCTCCAAATCGTCCAAATGAATCCAATACGTCTCGGATTCTCCATAGGGCGCAGAAACGCGACGGGTCCATGCCTCTTCGAATGCAAATGGCGGCGTGGTGTCGATTCAACAACACCAGCAAATCTTCAAAGTCCGGGACCGTGTCCATGCGCTTGTTCCTTTGCCCGTTCCACAATCTCAACTTCTTTTCGCAGAGCTACTAAAGCGGACAACCTCGCTTTGGCCCCTTGCGCCTGCCAATAATCCAAATCCCAGTCGTCAGCCTCTTGAAAAGAATGGGCACGATTGCCCACCATGCGCGCCCGGCGCGCCAGAGAGCGTTTGGAAATGGCATCGGCAGATGGTGGCGTTGAGGCAATATTCATAACGTAAATCCTAATACATCTCCATAGGAAATGAAAGCCTTATGATCCTGGAAATTTCATCAAATCCAGACACTACCACAGGGTTTTGACGTTGTATTTCCGAATCTCCGGATCTTGGGATAACAGCGTCAGATCATCAACTTGCGCTTGCGAAACCAGCATCCGGTCGAATGGATCCCGATGGATTAAAGGAAGGGAGCGATAGGCGGCAAGGTGTTCCTCTTTTATGTGAAGCATTTCATACCCCAAAGAGGAGAGTTCTTGGAAATAATCTGCGGGAAGATCGATCTTGCCAATGTTTTGCTTGATGGAAAGTTCCCAGATGGATGCATGGCTTACCATGACTCGATTTGAGGCGTCCTGAAGGATATTCTTTACCGTCTTGGATAATCGGGCTGTCTCACCGGTTGCCCAAAGCAAAGTATGTGTGTCCAGTAAATAGGCTTTCATTTTATGGATCGACTCCAAACGCAGCTGCTTCTTCAGCGTCCCAGACATCGAAGTTCTCGTTCAGTTTGATTTTCCCTTCAAAATGACCCAATCTTTTCCCCGCTGATGCAGGTTGATACGGGATGATCTGGACCATGGGTTTTCCGGCCCTTCCGAGGGTAATCGGCTCCCTTGTGGTGACAACATGCTCTACCAAAGCCGATAATTGCGCTTTGCTTTCCGTGATGGTCAGTGTTTTCATACAGATACAAGACCAGACCAGACCAGATTTGTCAACGTTTATATCCTGTGGAAATTTTCACTGGACCGGTATGTGACGCTGGAGGAAATGAGCAGGGTTGGAGGCAGTCCACCCGCGACCCCGATCCCGCGTCATCACACCGCCGCCTGGATTTCCGAAAAACGCACCAATTTTTTGCTGGGAGGAGAGCTCTAAATGAAGGCATTTTCAGTTGTGGGTTCGGGGTACCATGAGGTCGCAGTGAATAGGGATCTCCTATGTCCGATTTACCCCTTCTATCTTTCTGTCAATCTTTGCGCTTTTTCCGTTTGACGAATGCGGTTTCGTAGGGTTAAGAGAGGATCTTCTGAAAAAGTGAAATTTTTAACGATTCCGGCGATGCCCGCAGAATTTCCTGAGCTTCTCCGTGATCATTCCACCGTGTCGACCCAAACTTTTAACGCTCATGTCATCGCAACTCTTTACTTCCAAGCATAATACGCTGGCCCGATTGACGCTTCTGATCCTGGTGCTCGGCGGCGCGGGTTTTCTGGGAATCATGGATATGATCCATCGGTCTCCTTATGTCCGTTACACCAAAGTGCGGCGCGAGCAGCCGGTGCCTTTCAGTCACAAACACCACAGTAACCTTGGGATTGATTGCCGTTATTGCCACACCTCGGTGGAAGTCAGTGGTTTTGCGAATGTTCCGCCGACTCAGACTTGTATGAACTGTCACAACATCATGTGGAACGAGTCGCCGATGCTGGAGCCGGTGCGGGAAAGCTGGGCCACGGGAGAGTCGCTGGAATGGACGCGGGTGCATGATTTGCCTGATTTCGTGTACTTTAACCATTCGATTCACGTGAACAAGGGGATTGGCTGCGCGACCTGTCATGGCCGGGTGGATCAGATGCCGCTGATGTGGAAAGAAAAACCGCTGTACATGAAGTGGTGTCTGGAATGTCACCGCGATCCGGCGGCCAATGTGCGGCCGAAGGATAAAATTTTCGACATGGCCTTTGACCCGGCGAGTCTGTCCCGCGAAGAGCGCGAGCAGCTTGTCGAGGAATATGGCATTGATCACGCCGATCACCGTCTCACCAACTGCTGGATTTGTCACCGCTAATGAAAAACGCGACCCCCACTTCCTTTGGAGATTCCGCCCTTCGCCTGGATTTGCCGCGCATGCGCAAACTCCAGCAGGAGGATTACAAAAACCGCGACCGCCGCATCTATCGCAGTTTGCTGGAGCGCGACGCCACGGAACTGCCGGTGGTGAAATCGGAACCGGCGGATGCCCCGGGTGTGGACCGTCGTTCGTTCATGAAAATGATGGGCGGCAGTGTGGCACTTGCGGGTCTGGCGGCCTGCACCAAGCAGCCCAAAGAGCTGATTGTTCCTTACGTCAAGGCACCCGAGGAGATTATTCCCGGAAAGCCGCTCTTTTTCGCGACCAGCTATATGTTTGGCGGATTCGGTCAGGGCGTTCTGGTCGAATCGCACATGGGCCGTCCCACCAAAATTGAAGGGCATGCGCCGCATCCCGCCTCCGCCGGGGGAACCGATGTGTTCGCGCAGGCCTCGGTGCTGGATCTGTACGATCCGGACCGCTCCCAGTCCAGCCGCAAGAACAATATTCCCAAAGACATTGGTTCTTTCCAGAATGAGTTGACGGCTGCGCTGAACAAACTTCCCGGCGGGGCCGGCCTGCGCATTCTGCTGCCCAACAGCAGTTCGCCCACGGAAAAGCGTCTGGCGGAAAAAATCACCGCCGCCTATCCCGA
Source organism: PVC group bacterium (assembly GCA_003565035.1). Taxonomy (GTDB): domain Bacteria; phylum Verrucomicrobiota; class Kiritimatiellia; order SS1-B-03-39; family UBA6053; genus PXAS01. Next base: position 5,605 of record PXDP01000180.1, read on the forward strand.
GGCGCGTCTTCATGTGTTTGATCCGGTTGGTTCCGATAACGAATACGCGGGCACCCAATTGGCCTTCGGAAAACCCATGCAGGTTGTTCCGCGTCTTGATCAGGCGGACGTGATTCTGAGTCTGGACAGTGATGTCCTGGGCTGGGGCAATGCCCGGGCCCGATACGCCCGGGATTTTGCCGCGCGCCGCCGTTTGACGGCCGATGCGGAGCGGAACCGGGTGTATGCGATTGAATCCACCTTCTCGCAAACCGGTGCCAACGCCGATCACCGTCTTCCCGTCCGTGCGGCCCGGGTGCACAGTCTGGCCCGTGCGGTTGCAGCGGCCCTGGGGCTCGGCATCGACTCCCCGGACCTGAGCGAAAAAGAGACCGCTTTTGTTTCCGCACTGGTGGCCGATTTGAAAGCGGCCGGGTCCAAAGCGCTGGTCCTGGTTGGGGAAGGGCAGTCCCCCGAGGTTCATGCCCTCGGTCACGCAATCAATCATTTCCTTGGTGCACTGGGTCAAACCGTCGATTTGATCGAACCCGTTCTGAACGGTCCGTTGAACGCCACCGAAGATTTCCAGGATTTGGTGCGCGACATGCACAATGGGGAGGTGAAGGTCCTGATGATGATGGGTGTGAACCCCGTCTATGCGGCGCCGATAACCCTCCGCTTTGCCGATGCCCTTGCCCGGGTTCCCTTTACCGCGCATCTCAGTCAGCACATGGACGAAACCAGTCAGCTTTGCCTGTGGCATTTGTCCATGACCCATTATCTTGAAACCTGGGCGGATATGGCGGCCTATGACGGCACGCTCTCCATCGCGCAGCCGCTGATTGCGCCGCTCTATAAAAGTCACAGCATCCTTGAAGTGCTTTCCATGATCGCCGGAGAGGAACAGACCGCGTTTGAGCTGATTCAGGACACCTGGAAAGCCCGGACCGGTCTCGGTAACGATGAAGACGGCTTCCGCCGCTTCTGGCGTTCGGCTTTGCACGACGGCATTCTGCAGAACACCGCCTCCCGCGCCTGGCGGGGCATTCCGCTCCGTCCGCAGGCCCTGCCCGCTGAATTTAATGAACAGGGCTCTGATTTTGGTCTAGAAGTTGTTTTCCAGCCGGACCCGAGGGTGTGGGATGGTCAGTTTGCCAACAACCCCTGGATGCAGGAACTTCCCGCACCGGTGAGCACGCTTACCTGGGACACGGTGGTGGCCATGAGCCCCAACACGGCCCGCAAATATCGCATTCGCCTCACAAATGAGGAGGTCCAGAAGCGCACCTCTGTGCGTCCGACCGTCCAGATCATTGAGGTCAACCTTCGTAATCGGATTATTCAGGGGCCGGTGCTGGTTATTCCGGGGTATCCCGATGACACCGTTACCGTCACCTTGGGCGGCGGCCGCGAAATCGGCACGGTGGCCAAAGGTGTCGGATTCAATGCGGCCGGATTGCGTTCGGTCGCCAACCGCTGGTTTGAGCAGGGGGCAACGGTCCGTATTCTCAAACGCACCACCGAGTTGGCTCTGACGCAGGACCATTTTCCTCTCCAGGCGGACGGGCGGGCGATCATTCGCCAGGCGACGATGGCCCAGTACAACGCCGCTCCCGATTTCGCAAAGCAGATGGGGCATGAATTTGACCGCCGTTACACCCTTTATCCCGACTGGGACTACACCAAAGGCAATCAGTGGGGCATGGTGATCGACCTGAACACCTGCATCGGCTGCAACGCCTGCATGGTGGCCTGTCAGGCGGAAAACAATATCCCCACCGTCGGCAAGAGCGAAGTGATGAACAGCCGCCACATGAACTGGATCCGGGTTGACCGCTATTTTGAAGAAACCGAAGAGGGGGACACCCGTCTGCACGTGATGCCGATGGCCTGTGTGCACTGCGAAAACGCCCCCTGCGAAACGGTCTGTCCGGTGGGCGCGACCATGCACAGTAACGACGGTCTCAACATGATGGTGTACAACCGCTGCGTCGGCACCCGCTACTGTTCGAACAACTGTCCTTACAAAGTCCGCCGATTCAATTTCTACAAATATACGGACCACGAAACCGAAAGCATTAAACTGCAGCGCAATCCCAATGTGACGGTCCGCTCCCGCGGGGTCATGGAAAAATGCACCTACTGCGTGCAGCGCATCAACAATGCCCGGATTGATGCCAAGGTACAAAACCGTCCGTTAAAAGACGGCGATGTGATCACCGCCTGTCAGTCCGCCTGTCCGGCCGGAGCGATCACCTTCGGGGACATCAACGACAAAAACAGCCGGGTGGCCAGACTTCGCGCACATCCGCTCAACCACACGATTTTGGAATCCCTTAACACCCGTGCACGCACCAGCTACCTCGGCAAAGTGCGCAACCCCAATCCGGTGCTGGAGCCGGGCGCACTGACACCGCTGCAGTTTGCGCACGGGCCCGGCGGGCATCAAGCGCACGATGAAGAGGGTGTTCATGTGCATCGCCAGGAACAACCCGCCACCCCCCACAGCAGTCACTAAGATTTTCGGAGAAGCCATCCCATGTCATCAGAAGTGAAACGAGATCCGGACGGACAACTGCCCTACATCAGCGGGCATACCCTGACGTCGGTGAGTGATAAAATTTCCGAGGTCACCCTGCGGCCGATGAAGAACCTGCCGTTGATCTGGTACGGCGGTCTGGCCCTGGGGGTCACCCTCCTGCAATTGCTGTTTTTGGCGATCTACATGCTGGTGACCCGCGGGACGGGCATCTGGGGACTCAACGTTCCTGTGGCCTGGGGTTTTGCGATCATTAACTTTGTGTGGTGGATCGGCATTGGCCACGCGGGAACTCTGATTTCCGCGATTCTGTTCCTGTTCAAGCAGGACTGGCGAACCTCCATCAGCCGATTTGCGGAGGCGATGACCCTGTTCGCGGTGGTCTGTGCCGGTCTCTTTCCGCTGCTGCACGTCGGGCGTCCCTGGCTGGTGTACTGGCTGTTCCCGTATCCGAACACCCTGGGCATGTGGCCGCAGTTCCGCTCCCCCCTGCTCTGGGACGTATTCGCGGTATCGACCTACGCGACCGTGTCGATTATGTTCTGGTTCACCGGACTGGTGCCCGACCTGGCGACCATGCGCGCGAAAGCCAAAGATGTCTGGGCCAAGAAACTTTACCACGGTCTGTCCCTCGGCTGGACCGGTTCCGCCCGCCACTGGCACCGTTACGAAATCGCCTATCTGCTGCTTGCCGGTCTCTCCACCCCGCTGGTGCTTTCGGTGCACTCCATCGTGTCCCTCGACTTTGCCGTCTCCCTGGAGCCGGGCTGGCACACCACCATTTTTCCGCCGTACTTTGTGGCCGGCGCCATTTTCGCGGGCTTCGCCATGGTGCTGACCTTCATGATCCCCGTCCGCTCCATTTTCGGTATGAAGGATCTGCTCACCGACCGGCATCTGAACAACATGGCCAAAGTGATGCTCTTTTCCGGACTGATTGTGGCCTATGGGTACATGATGGAGCTGTTTTTCGGATGGTACAGTGCCTCGGTGTTTGAACGCTTCATGGTGCTCAACCGGCTCACCGGTCCCTACGATGTCAGTTACTGGATGCTGATTGTCTGCAACGTTCTGGTTCCGCAGGCCCTGTGGTCCTACAAAGTGCGGACCAATCCGGTATTGCTCTTCATTATCTGTCAGTTCATCAGTGTCGGCATGTGGCTGGAACGCTTTGTGATTGTGGTGATTTCCCTGCACCGCGACTTTCTCGATTCCAGTTGGGCGATGTATGCGGGCACCAAATGGGACTGGGCGATGTACATCGGCACCATGGGTCTCTTTTTGACGCTGGTATTTCTGTTCATCCGCACGCTGCCGTTCATTGCCATCTTTGAAATGCGGGAGCTGATTCACAAAGATGAACACCATCACGACGATCATTCGGACGAAAAGCACTAAGGATTAATGAACATGGAAAATCCTCTCGAACCTAAGACATACGGTGTGGTTGCGGAATTCGCGGACGCGGATTCAGTGCTGGCCGCGGCCCACAAAGCCGCCGAAGCCGGTTACACGGTGATGGATGCCTACAGTCCGGTCCCCGTACACGGGCTGGATGCCGCGCTGGGCCGCAAACCCAGTAAACTGCCCTGGATGGTTTTTGCCGGAGGTGTCACCGGCTGCCTCGTCGGTTTCGGCATGCAGGTCTGGATGGCCCATGTGGATTATCCCTGGAACGTCGGCGGACGCCCCACCATCAGTTGGCCCGCGTTCATTCCGGTGACCTTTGAGCTGACGATTCTCTTTTCCGCGCTGACCACCGTGATTGGCATGTTCGCGCTCAACGGACTGCCCCGGCCGCACCATCCCATTTTCAATACACCCAACTTCGACCGTTCCGCGATTGATCACTATTTTCTGTGCATCGAATCCGCGGACCCCCGGTTCAATGAAGCCGACGTCACCGCGTTTCTTCAGGAACAGGGCCCGGAAGCCGTAAACACCATCACCGACGCATGACGGAACGCATATGACCCGCCGCATCTCATTTCTTTTCTTTGCCACCGGCCTCCTGCTCAGCAGCGGGTGCAAGCCCCTGTTCGACATCCGCAAGGCCATGTACGACCAGCCCAAATACGAAGCCCTGGAGGCCTCCGATTTCTTTGGCGACCGGCGCTCCGCGCGGCCGCTGATCGAAGGGACCGTGGCCCAGGGCCAGCTTCGGCTGGATGATCATCTTTACCTGGCGCTGGAAGAAATCGACGGGGATGTTCTCCAGGCCCGGAGCTATCCTTTTGAAATCACCATGGCGGATTTGGAGCGGGGCCGCGAGCGGTACGATATTTACTGTTCGGTTTGTCACGGACTCTCCGGACACGGAGAAGGCATGGTGGTCCGCCGCGGGTACAAAGCGGCACCCGGGTATCATTCCGAAAAACTCCGCGACATGCCTCCCGGATATTTTTACAGCGTGATCACCAACGGATACGGGCAGATGAGCAGTTACGCCGCCCAGATCCCGGTGGAGGACCGCTGGCGCATCACCGCCTATATTCAGGCACTCCAGCGCAGTCAGTTTGCCAGCATTGAAGATTACGAAGCTGTGAAAGCCCGCAGTTCCCACGACGAAACTTTGGAAAGTCCGCATGAGCACCACTGAAACCGACTACCTTCCCGCTAAACTCAAGGACATGCAATCCGGCGCCCTGCTCGGCGGCGGGGTTGGCCTGGCCGTCCTGCTGGTCTGCTGGTTTGCCGGCGTGGCCAATTTTTACCAGGCCTATCTGATCGGCTGGCTGTTTGCCTTCGGGTTTGCCATGGGCGGTCTGCTGATCCTCTGCATTCATAACCTCGCCCACGGCGGCTGGGGGTTCCTGCTCCGCAAAATCGCCGAAGCGTCCGCCATGACCATCACCCCGCTGATGATCCTCTTTCTGCCGATCATGTTTTCGCTGGACCGGGTGTATCCCTGGGCGATCCGTGATGCCTCCGGCGTGTCTGTGTATGCCACCGATCCGATTGTAGGCGCCAAACTGCATTATCTGAATCACAGCTTTTTTTGGCTGCGGTATTTGATTATGGCGGTCATTTGGAGCTACGGTGCCCGTTTGTTCTGGATCTACAGCGGCAAACAGGATGAAACCGGCGATATCGTCTGGCGGAAAAAGATGCGGTTTATTGCCGGCCCCATGGCCCTCATTTATATTCTGACCGTGACCATTGCCTCGGTGGACTGGCTCATGTCGCTGGAACCGCAGTGGTTCTCCTCTATTTACGGGGTGATGCTCGCCTCCGGACACATGTTGACCATGCTCACCTTCGGAATTGTTTTCCTGTGCTGGCTGGCCAAGTGGGAGCCGGTCAAAACCGCGTTCACCCTGAACCGTCAGCATGACCTCGGAAAGCTGCTCTTTGCGTTCGTGGTATTCTGGACCTACATTCAGGTTTCCCAGTTCATCATTTACTGGCACGCCAACCTGCCCGAAGAAATCACCTGGTACATGAACCGCTGGTCTCCCGGATTTAATGCCGTCTCCTGGTTTCTGATTTCCTCCCAGTTCTTCGTTCCGTTCCTGGTTCTGCTGTCGCAGACCACCAAAAAGAACCGGAGTGCCCTGGTGAAAATCGCCGCAATTCTGCTGGGAATTCGGGTGGTGGATCTTTTCTGGATGGTGGCGCCCAGTATCAACATGCCCGAAACCCGTGAACTGTACCCCGTTGCCACCAAAGCGATGAGCGGATCCGGCTTCTCGATTCTGGATATCCTCTCCCCGGTCAGTTTCGGATTACTTTGGTTCGGGATGTTCCTTTACTATTTCCGGCAACGCCCGATATTACCCGTCAACGACCCCTATTTTTCTTTGGGAACTGAAATCAAGGAAGCCCAGTCATGAGTGAAAACGAAAAGCCCGCAGACCCCGAAACCCCGGAAACCAATTCGGCCGCCCAGCCCGAAAACGCAAAGCCGGTTGCCGAAAAAACCGAAACCAAAGCAGAACAGCCCGCGGCGGCGGCGAAAGGGCACGGTGCGCCTGTCGATCCGGACCAGCCGGTGAACGCGGATTTCAAAGACAATGATATCCAGTTGGATACGGTGCGCCGCTTCATGTTCGGTTCGCTCGGGGTCACCTTGGTGTTTTTTGTGCTGATGCTGTTTGTGCACCGGATTTATACCGGCCGCTTCATTTCTGAACGGGGCACCCCCGAAGTGCGCCAGATTCCCACGGAAGGTCCGATTCTGCAGACCCAGCCGCTGGTGGACCTGGCCGAATACAAAGCACTTGAGTCCGAGCGCCTGAACACAACCACCAACGTGGGCGCCCACGCTGTGATTCCGATTGAAGAAGCCATGCGGCTTATGCAGGAGGAGGGGGCGTTCCCGACTCCGGAGAGCAAACCCGAAGTGGCGGTCCCCTCCGTACCTGAGGAGCCCCCCGCTGTCGCGCAGGCTGAACCCTCAGCGCCCGCTCCGGCATCTCCGCCCGCCCCGGCCATGCAGGAAAAGGCTCCCGCCCGCGAACCGCTGGATCCCGAAATGGTGGCCGCCGGCCAAAAAATTTGGGAACGTCACTGCATGGTCTGCCACAGTGGACAGCCCAATGCCATCGGCCCCAATATCCGCAACGCTTACGGCACCATGCGCGAACTGGAGGATCATGATCCGATTTTGATGGATGACTGGTACATCCGCAATTCGCTCAATAATCCCAACGAGCATATCGCCAAAGGGTATGCCGGTGTGATGATGAGCTTTAAGAACGTGTTGACCAAAAAAGAAAAAGACCAGGTCATCGCCTTCCTGCGCTCCGAAGGGGTTCAGCCTGAGCCGGAGCCGGAGGCCGTGGCCGAACCTGAACCCGAGCCGGCTCCCGAGCCCGCTCCCGCGCCTGAACCGGCCCCCGAACCTGCGCCCGCACCGGCTCAGCCCGAGGCACCTGCTGAACCCGCCCCGTCCCGTC
>PXDP01000111.1 GCA_003565035.1 PVC group bacterium
CCCGGCCCGGGTCAGATCCTGTCCCCGGTACCGCAATGACCCGCCCGAGGCGGTGTCGAGTCCGCCGAGAATGTTCAGGAGGGTTGATTTCCCGCAGCCGGAGGGACCCAGCAGCACCACCAGCTCCCCCGCCCTCAACTCCAGGTCCACCCCGCGCAGCGCCTCAATCGTCACCTCGCCCATTTCGTAGTGCTTGGTGAGGTCCTGCGCAACAAAAACCGCTTCGTCGGGATGCATGGACTCAAACTGACAGAAGGAACGGACAAGAGGGCCGGAAATCGCGTCCCCCACCTTGATTATGCGGGGCAGGCTCGAGGATGTAAGCGGAGCAAACATCCCGGAAAACTCCGAAAATAAAAAGTGGAAGTCAAGACGGAACCGCCTCCTGAGCGCGGATCAAGACACCTTTTTTTTCAGAATACCGTTGCTTTTATATTTCTCAGGATCCAGGAAAAGAACCACGGATAGTTATGCCGGACCACGGATGAAGGTGGCGGGGGGGGGCGAATAGGATTAGAATCTTGTTACCCTGCGGATGCTTCGCCGACCTGCGGATCGATTTTCGGGAAGCGAAACCCTCGAAGGACGATGCCGTTCATCGCTGTGTGGTTGATTTTTATGGTTGGTCCGATTCGCATCCGCAGTTCGGCGAAGCATCCGCAGGTTTATTCATCTTTTCCCTTTCGCGGGACGTTCTCCGGCTTAGCCTGTGTTCTCTTTGGTTGCGGATGAAATCTGCGTTAGGATTACGCGTATGATTACGAGTAGGCGTGCGACTTGTGCGCCTGGGGTGCATTAGGGGCACGATTCGGATGAGGAACAAAGAGAGGGATCGGTCCTGATCAGGAGCGGAGAGCGTAAGGATCATCCGGGGTGAAACGCCGTGCGCATCCGCTCGATCTCTCCGGCCTGAATTCCCCGTTTCTTCGCCAGCGCCACCCATCCCGCCACCACTTTCCGGACACGTTTCAGAATCCGGGAAGCCCGTTCCGGAGAAAGGCGGAAGTAAGGGGCCACCTCCTCCGCTAAAGCGAAATCCAGTTGATTTTCAACCTCGTTGATATTCAGAGAGAGTCCCGCAGCCCCGGGCTGGGGGTTCAGGTCGAAGACCGGTGAAAGCCGCCAGCCGCTTCGTCCAAGCAGGAATCCGTGATTCCGCAGGTGATCATCGGTCCGGTGCGGAGTCAAGAAAGATCCCAAAACCCTTTCCGGAAAATTGATCGCCCCGCACCCACTGAAGCTCCGGGTCCAGAAGAAAAGGCCGGGGGGTCGTTGTCAACCAATCCGGATGGAAGGCGAAGGCATAGGTTTCTTTTCCTCTCGCACGGGAAATGCGCAGGGTGCCCAGGGTTGTCGGTCCCGCCAATCCGCTCCAATCCGCAACCACCTCGATTTCGCGGTTCATCCGCCTCCCTCACTCCGCCTGCGGCTCAGCAATTCAGCATCCTGAAGCCGATGTCCCAGTTCATCGTCGCCTGCCAGTGCGTCCACATCCGTCTCCAGACCCAGGACCCGCAAGGCGGCGGCGTAGTGTCCCATGGCCACTGAAGGATCCCCTTTTTCCATTTTGTACAGCGTGGCCCGGCTCACCCCCCCCCGCTCCGCCATGCGCACCATACTGATTTTACGACGCTTCCGCGCCAGTTTCAGACGCTCTCCGAAAGCCGATAGCCGACGGGCCATTTTTGGGAAGAGTAACGGGCTTTTTTTCATTATGTTTAATTAAGTAACCTATTAAGGCGTTTTTGTCTACTTAATTAAACATGTTTTACCAAAAACCTTTTTCACAAGGGATGACGATTGGGGAGGAAGTGAATGCCTTCGCCCTCCAATCCGCCGCAATGCCGATCAGGCGATCGGCACTCCCCACTCCCCCAACACGCCCTACCCCACCACACGATCGGCCCCGGCCTGGATTCAAGCCGGGGTGACGACTTCGACGTAGTGTTTGGGGTAAATCCCGAGGGCGTCCTGGATCTGATGCCGGCAACTGAAGCCGTTGGCGACGACGGTGGTGCCGGGCTCCGCCGCGCGGATGGCGGGGAAAAGGCGGTCCTCGCCGATGGTGAGACTGAGGTCGCGGTGCTCGTAGCCGAATGACCCGGCCATGCCGCAGCAGCCGGCGTCGATCCAACCCGCGCCAAGGTCCGGCGCGCGGAGGCCTTCGGTGCTGAACAGCGCTTTCTGATGGCAGTGGCCGTGCACGAGCAGCCGCTCATAGCGCGGCCGCAGGGGCACGCCTTCGCGATGCAGAAACTCGTCCACCATGAACACCCGGAGGGAGATGCGGTGGCCGAGTTCGGAGTCGTCCACCAGATCGGGCAGGTCGTCTTTCAGGGCGGAGGCGCAACTGGGCTCCAGGCAGAGAATCACGCGGTCGCCCGGCGCCTGTCGGTCCAGCGCGCGGAGGAGTTTTTCCCCCTTGCGTTTCGCATCCCGCAGCAGGCCTTTGGAGATGCGGGCCCGCTGGCTGTCGCCCGGAAACAGAACGTGAACCCGGTATCCGCAGTCCGCGAGCAGTTGCAGAGCCGCCTCGCCCACCTGCGGGTCGTAGGCGTTGGTGTAGGAGTCGATATAGAGCGCGACCTCGCCGCAGCGGGCCTCGCCGCGGACCGTCCCGCCTCCGAGACGCTGCCGCAGCGAACGGCGGGCAAAGCGGGGCAGCGGACGGCGCGGATCGATGCCGGTGAGTTTCGCCAGCAGGCGGCGGTGGAGGGGGAGGTTCATGATCCAATTCAGGAGATCGGCATGGGGTCCGCAGAAGAGATGGGCGATGGCGGGCAGCCCGCCCACCAGGCGGACCCCGAGAGGCGTTCCGCGGAGATCGTGACGCTTTTGCAGGGTTTCGGATTTCATTTTGGCCACGTCCACGGCGTTGGGACACTCCTGTTTGCAGGCCTTGCAGCCCAGACAGAGTTCCATCACCTCATGCAGTTCATCGGAGGCCATGGCC
>PXDP01000265.1 GCA_003565035.1 PVC group bacterium
AACTCAATATCCAATATCCAACACTCAAATCCAAGGAACAAGGATTCGTTAACACTTGGATATTGGATATTCCTTGTTGGATATTGGATATTGAATTTCATCCGTACACTTTGTTGGTTTTGATTTATAGGTAAGGCACTACCGGCTCACCCGCCACATATTGATATCGAACTCGTATGAATGGCCCCTGTACCCGCCAGTCAGCGAGTGCTTAATGCCCCAGACAGCAAACCCATCTCTCAAATGCATCGTTGCCGGATCGAATTTGCTGTCGGAATCGTAGTAGCCCGGCACGGGCATACCGTCGCCATGGCTCGTGCCGAAGCTTGACTCACGAATTTCTCCGGTGCTCGACTGAAGAATCTCCCAGCGATTCTCCGCAGGCCGGTAAACCGCCACGTCATCTTTTCCGTCTCCGTCGTAGTCGCCGGGCACCGGATACGCTTCGCTGCCGCCGAGTTCCACGATCCAAAACGCGCCGGAAACGCGCGACAAGATGAACCAGAGTCCGCCCTCCGGCCAGTACACTCCCAAATCCGTGACGCCGTCGCCGGTATAATCCGCGGGGACGGGTATCGTTTCCCACCATCCGAACTGTATCACATCCATCGTCCACGTGGATGAGTTGAGGATATACCACATTCCCTCCGCCGGCCAATACACCGCAAAATCCGTGACACCATCCCCGTCATAATCGCCAGGAACCGGCTCCGTCTCCCACCAGCCGAACTGAAGCCACACGAACTGGTAATGGGGCATCAACAACACGTACCACATACCCGCGTCCTGATGATAAACAGCTATATCCAGCGTCCCGTTTCCGTCATAGTCGCCCGGCACCGGGACGGTCTCGCTCCAGCCCCACACCAATTCCGCGGCTCCACCCTGTGAAAAAGCGAATCGCCACGTGCCCGACGGGACGTCAAAGAACCACAGGTCTGTCAATCCATCCCCGCTGAAATCGCCCGGTGTCGCCCGAACCCTTGCCGAGCTCTCGAACCTGGAATGCACTGTCGTTGTCAAGGGTGTAGGATCCTCATCAGCGGCCGTAATCCGCACTCTCAGCCAGGCGCCTTTATCATCCTCGGTTACTATATACGTCGTGCCCACGGCGCCGGGAATATCGGTCAGATCGTGCCCATGCACGGAACTCGCCCTCTGCCATTGATACGAGAAAGTCAAACGGTCCCTGCGCTGCCACAACCCTTCGTCAACCTCCAGCTCCCGGCCCAGGAAAGGAACGCCGCGTATCTCCGGCAATTCAAAATTCACAGGTTTCCGGGACTCCACTATCAACACGGCCGGCCTGGACTGTGGCGCGCCCGGCGGCCTGGCGCCCGTGCCCACGTCTGACGCGTCCACTGATATTGTGCCGGAATATGTGCCGGGCGACAAAGCGCCGGTTGAAAAAACAACCGATATCGTGTCTCGTTCATCCGTCACCGTCCCGCTTGACGGACTCACAGAGATCCAGCTTCGATTCTTCGAGACAGTGTAATTCATCAGTCTGGGCGGCTCTGCGCCGCTGTTCCAGATCTCGAATGAGTCGGCAACAGAATAACCCTGGAGCACCGTGTTCGTGAACCCGCGCAGGCTGGTGGACATAACCACGTTGCCATGAACGGTTATCTTCACGCCCAGAGATTTGGGCGAACCGATTGCCGACTCTCCGGTCGCGTCATCCACGCCGGTAACCGTAATATCCCCCGTGTACACCCCCTCGGAAAGGTCGGCCGTGTCGAACCTAAGCCTGATGCTATGCTCCTCGTCGTCCTCGATCGTTCCGTCGGTACTGCTCAATAATTCCATCCATTCCTTGTCGTCCGAAGATACCTGGTAACGCATCTTTGCGCGGGGCAAATCCGGATCGCTTCCATTATACACATCGAACGTAACGGTATCCAATGTTTCGCCTTCGAAAATGGCATTGGTCCAACCCGCCTCGCTCACCGACACAACCGGGCGGGCGTTCACCTGCATCTCGACGTTCACTGTCTTAGTGGTCGCGCCTTCGCCAAACGACTCAATCGTTATCATCCCCGTATGAACATTCGGATCCAGATGTTCGGTGTCATAAGTAACCGTGACCGTATTCGTGTTATATTTACAGATGCCGGTTGCCGGATTCACGTTGATCCAGCCCGCATCGCTCGACACGGCATATTCCATGTCCCTGCGAGGAGACTTGCTGACGTTCCCGACGTCAAACGACTGAGCGGCCGCCTTATGACCCTGCGACACCTCGTTCAGCGGCAGATTGGTCGGCGAAACCATCAGCACCGAAGGCCATAACTGCACCATCACGGCGACATCAATGGTCACGGGCGAACCGATCGCAGTAACGCCGACCTCCGAATCCCACCCGCTCACCGTGATGGTCGCCTCGTGTACGCCTAACGGCAAAGTCGCCGTGTTGGTGAAGGTCACAATCACATTGGTGGCGATGCCGTCGTTCGTTCCGATGACCGGACTCACCTGCAGCCAGTCATGGCTGACCTCGTTGGAAAACGCGAGAGGATGCAGGCTTTCGTTCGTTCTCGATATCTTATAACTCCAGGCTTCCGCCTGAATCCCCGAGTTGATCGTAACTGCATACTCTGTTGGGTTGACGTGCAAATCCGGCAGCCAGTCGTCGGCAAGATCGGGCGGGTAGTTGGAACAAATCGATATGTTGTCGAGATAAGAGGTATGGCTGCCATTGACCAAAACGAACCCGTTAAGCTCAGAGACGTTCGTATCAACGAAACTGATATTGTTGGTAATGAAGTTGTAGTTGGCAAACAAAGACCAGGACTTGGCGTCATAATCCAAGTATATGTTCAGGCGCACCCAATCATTGTCATTGGTGAACTGCGTCTCTGTGGTGGTCACCCAGTTAGTGACACCCTGCTCCGCGGAATCATGAACAACGAAATATCCGTTGCTGTTGATGAAAAAA
>PXDP01000187.1 GCA_003565035.1 PVC group bacterium
AAGGCCTGGGCGTAGAGGCCGTTCATGACCGGGAAGTCTTTCAGATCCACCATGAAGACCGTGGCTTTCACCACATTGGCCAGGGTCAGATTGGCGGCGGCGAGTACGGCGGTTATGTTTTTGAGAACCTGCTCGACCTGCGCGTGAATGTCGCCCTCGACGATGGCTTTGGTTTCAGGGTCGACGGGGATTTGTCCACTGCAGAAAAGCAGGTGACCGACCTGAACAGCTTGACTGTAGGGACCAACGGCGGCGGGAGCGGCTTCAGACTGAATAATTTCCATGAGTATTTCTCCTAAAGGTTAAAGCAATGTCTCCTTCTGACACGACTGTGCGAAGATGCAAGAATATGTTGGGGGAATTGATACAAGAGGGCGCATCTCACACTTGGTGATAAGGGCGGACTAATCGTTGTCGAAGCTGCCCTCAGCTTTGACTGCAATTTTTGCGCGTATGGCGCGGGGAGTGGCCGGTGTAGCGGGTGTAGGCCCGGCTGAAGGCACTGGGTTCGCTGTAGCCGAGTTGTTCGGAGAGTTCGGCGACGGTTTCTTCTCCGAGATTCAGGCGGCGGCGGGCAATGTTCATCCGGATTTCTGTAAAGACCTCTTTGGGTGGCCGTCCTTTAATCTGCAGGAAGAGTCGGCGGAGGTGGGGTGGGGAGACCCCGATTTCTGCGGCGATACGTTCGATGCTCCATTGTTCTTTGAGGTGGCCGATGTAGAGGCTGCACGCCTCTTCCACGCGCTGTTCAGAACGCGCGGGCCAGCGGGCCGGGGAAGTGTTGCCAAAACGGCGAAGAAGCAGAATCGATAAATCGAGGAGGATTTTCTCCAGAGTCAGGATGTTCACGGAGGTGTTGCGGTCAGGAAGCGCACGGGCGGACTCCGCCCATTGCATGATGTCGCGGGCTTCGTTGTACGGGACCGGAAAGGAGAGGGCGGGGGTCTCCCGCAGAAGGTCCTCAATCAGGGGGGGGAGGGTGGAAAATTGAAAAACGGCGATGCGGGACTCGCCTCCGGAGTCGTCCTGCCATCCGTGAACCTGCTGTTTCGCGTGGACCCAGAGGCGCGGGGAGACGGGGTCAGGAGGCCTGTTCAGGGCGGGATCCTCATACCAGGCCCGGGCGAAACCGGTGGCAATGAGTTGGAATTCGGCGTCGGCCCGGGCGTACGGGTACACGGGATTCTCTCCGTACCTGCGTGCGCCGCTGTTCAGATATCGCAACATAGGGGAATTCTGAACCGATGAGCGTTTATGTCAAGTTTTTTGGTGGTGGAGTCATGGTGATTTCGGGTGGGTTCTGGTAGTGTCCCTGTATTAATGACGGCAGTGCCGGTGCCTGTAAGTCAAAATTCTGAATCAAATGGAGAAACGTACGATGAAAGCTAAACGATTTGTGATTGTGGGGGTTGGAGGACGTTCGGATATGTATCGTCGGTATTTAACCGATCCGGAAGCAACGCACGGAGCAGAATTGGTCGGATTCTGCGACATCAATCCGGGACGGCGGGCTTTGGCGGCACAGTGGCTGGTGGATAAATACGGGGGCGAACCGCTGCCGACGGCGGGTGTGGATGACTTCGAGGCCCTGATCCGGGAGCAGCAGGCGGACGGGGTGATTGTCACCACCGTGGACCGCACACATGATGAGTACATTTGCCGCGCCATGGAGGCAGGCTGCGATGTGATCACAGAAAAACCGATGACCACGGATGAGCGGAAATGCCGTAAAATTCTCGAAGTTCAGCAGCGGACGGGGCACGAGGTGCGGGTGACCTTTAATTACCGGTATGCGCCGCGGAACAGCAAAGTGAAGGAGTTGCTGATGCAGGGGGTGATCGGTCAGGTGTATTCTGTGCATTTTGAGTGGTTGCTGAATACAAAGCACGGGGCGGATTATTTCCGGCGCTGGCACCGGGACAAGCGGAACAGCGGGGGACTGATGGTGCATAAGTCGACACATCATTTCGATTTGGTGAACTGGTGGCTGGATTCGCTGCCCGAAACGGTCATGGCGATGGGGGATTTGCGCTTCTACGGACGGGCGAATGCCGAGGCGCGCGGGGTTCGGGACTTTTATCAGCGGGCCACGGGAAATCCGCTGGCGGAAAAAGATCCATTCGCACTGCGGATGGAGCGGGGAACCAAAACCGAAGGCCTCGCGAAGATGTATCTGGAGCAGGAACAGTATGACGGCTATCAGCGGGACCAGTCGGTATTCGGCGACGGAATTTCGATTGAGGATGATGTCGGGGTGATGGTTCGGTATGCGAACCAGGCCACGATGACCTATCATCTCACCGCCTATTCGCCCTGCGAAGGATACCGGGTGGCGTTCAACGGAAGCAAGGGGCGGCTGGAATACGAAGTCATGGAGAATCCGTATGTGAGCGGCGAAGAGGGCGATCACAATCTGATGCGCAACGTTAAAGGCGCTGCACCACAACCGGTGAAGGAGCCGCATCTGATTCTGGTGCGTCCGCTTTGGGAAAAACCGTTTCAGGTGGAGATGCCGGAAACCAACGAGGGTGGTCACGGGGGCGGAGATATTCGGATGCTGAATGATATTTTTATCGGCGGCGAAACGGACCCGCTGAAGCGGGCGGCGGGTCATCTTGCGGGTGCGGCTTCGATTCTCACCGGCGTGGCCGCAAACCGCTCGATGGCCACCGGTCAGCCGGTGGACATCCGTGATTTGCGGGTGCTGCCGGAGTAGAGACGGAAGGGAATGCATCCAAACCTTCCCTTGCCCGGCTTGAGGCACGCCGGGATGCCTGCTTGAAAAAGCTCGCCAATATCGGTCCTCATTGTGCGCGGATCCCTCTGCGCCGTGAAGCGTGGCAATGCCACCGCCCACCAACTCACCGTCTCCATCAGGTTGTGAGGCAGGGCGGTTTTTTACAGAAGGGAACGAAGGGAAGGAAGAGGGA
>PXDP01000435.1 GCA_003565035.1 PVC group bacterium
CTCATCGCGCAGGTACACAAATTTTCCGGTGGTGTCCCGCGGAACCCCGTCAATATGCCATCGGGTGATCCGTCCAACGGTGGGGTTGCCCAGGAAACTGTAGCCGCCGCCGATGTGACTGCACACATCGCACCAGTTGCCATTGGACAACACGTTCATCCAGGGGCGTTCCAAAAGCGGTTTTTTCAACAAAAATGCGGTGCCGTCCGCGGAAAAGTGGCCATAGTCTGTAGGGGTCATCGATACTCCAGGATTCAGGGATTAAAAAAGCGTTACGCCTATAGCCTTTCAAGGCGAAGACATAAAGAAAAATCCGGCAAGACCCTGACGCTCGTTCGCATCCCCGAATTGGTGTATCATTTGATGTGGGCTTACGTCCGCAGAGGAGACAAAAACATCCTTGTGGCACTGACTCCGATGCTTGACATCCCTCCCGATTTTGCCACCCTTACGCCAAGAAACCGTCACGACACCTCACGTCAAAGATTTCCAACCCGACTTGATTATGCAGGAAGAAAGCACATTCAGGATAAATTCCAACTTTGACACGACGACCGGGCGGGCGTTCCTGTTCAAGGTTTTGGAGGATGGACCCGCGGTCATTACCTTGGTGGATCGCGAGGGACGTTTTGTCTATGTCAACCGGCGCTTTACGGAAGTGACTGGATATTCGGTGGAGGAAGTGCTCGGGCAACATACGCGATTGTTAAAGTCGGGGGATCAGCCCCGGGAACATTACCATCAGATGTGGGAATTCGTGTTGAGCGGCAAGGACTGGGCGGGCGAGTTCCACAACCGTAAAAAAAACGGTGAACTTTACTGGGAGCGGGCCACGATCTCGCCCATTTTCAAGGAGACAGGCGAAATCGAGTATTTTATCAAGGTTTCCGTGGAGATCACCGAACGGAAACGCATCGAGGAAGCGTTGATTCGTTCCCATGGTGAACTAACCCGTCGGGAGTCAATGCTTGAGGAGTCGCTGGAAAACATGCAGCGGGTGACGCTTGAGTTGCAGGAAGCCCAGGCGAGGTATGAGCGACTGGTCCAGGCGACGAACGGGTTCGTGTATTCCGTCTCGCTGGATCAGGGAAAAGTGGTTTCCGCTCAAAATTATCCGGGTTGCGAACTGGTGACGGGCTATACGGCGGAGGAATACGGTCAGGATGTTGATTTATGGCGGCGAATGATTCATCCTGACGATATCGAAAAGGTGATCAAACAAGTCAAGGACCTTACAGAGGGAAAGCCGGCTGTAGTTGTCGAGCACCGCATTCTTCACCGGGATGGACGGTTGCGCTGGTTGCGGAACACTTCCGTCGCGCGTCGCAGCCACGAGGGGGTCCTGAAGGGTTATGAGGGATTGATTACCGACATCACCGCGTTCAAGCAGGCAGAGGAAGATCGTGAGGCGTTGACAGGGCAATTGCGGGAACTGGCTCTTCGCGACACCCTTACGGGTCTGATGAACCGACGGGGATTCGAGGATGAGCTTAACCGGCTCTGGAGCCTGGCGCTCCGCCATCCTTTTCCCATGGGAATGCTGGTTATCGATATTGACAACTTCAAAACGCTGAACGATTCATATGGACATTTGGTGGGCGACCAGGTCCTGGCGGAATGCGCCCGGCTGGTGCTCGGCAGCGTCCGGGTGTCCGATGTGGTTTGCCGTTTCGGCGGTGATGAGATGACGGTTGTCCTGCCCTGGTCGGAAGCGGACGATACGCGCTTAGTGGCGCAGCGTATTTTATTGGCCATTCAAAAGCATATCTTCTGCAAAGGAAAACATGAATTCCAGGTGACCGCTTCGATCGGTGCGGCCACGCTGACGCCCACGCAGGACCTTTCGTCAAGTTGCTTCCTGGCGCGGGCGGACAAGGCCTTGTACCGGGCAAAACAAAGCGGACGGAACCGTGTGTGTGAATGGGAAAATTGGGGGGAGGTCTCAAAGGTCCGTGAGCGGACATCCACCGGGACAGCATCGCCTCCCGACTTCAAGAAGTCAGGCCGGATTCTGGTCATTGACGACGATGTGAATACTCGCAACCTGGTCCATCGTCTGCTGGAATATAAAGGATTCAACGTGCATACAGCGGAAACGGCGGCCGCGGCACTGGAGGTAATCGAAAAAGAGCGTGGCTCGATTGACGTGGCACTGGTGGACCTGAACCTGGGTATGGACAGCGGCTTGGATCTCATTCAGCAAATACATGAAAAGGATGACACGCTGATCTCCATTGTCATTACCGGCTTGGCCAGCGTCGAGAATGCGGTCGCATCTTTGCGCTCCGGCGCGTATGATTTTCTGCCGAAGCCTTTTGCCTCAGCCCAGATGATGGTGGCCTTACAGCGGGCGGTAAACTATCGCCGCCTGCTGCTCGAAAACCGCCAGTACCAATTTCATTTGGAGAACATGGTGCGGGAAAAAAGTGCTGCGCACACCCAGGCACTGGAACGGCTGCGCATTTCATTCCAGTTTACCCTGGAGACCATGGCGGGGATGCTCGATGCCCGGGAGCTTAACACAGGCGAACACAGCAAACGGGTGGCGCGGTTATCCTGTGTATTGGCCCGCCATATGCGGGTGCCGCCCAAAGAGATCGAAACCATTGAAACGGGCGCTCTCCTGCACGATATCGGCAAAATCGCGATTTCGGACGCCATTCTGATGAAGCCCGGCGCGTTAACCGACGAGGAACAGGTGATTATGCGCCGGCATCCCCAAATCGGTTATGACATGATTCAGGCGAATCCGGACTTGATGAACGCGTCCGAAATCGTGCTGTCCCATCATGAGCATTATGACGGGAACGGCTATCCCCGTGGATTGAAGGGCGAGGCGATCTGTTTCGGGGCCCGGATTTTTTCCGTTGTTGACGCGTACGATGCCATGCGGGCGGAGCGCCCCTACTCCGGAAGCCTCAGTGCA